>CATJZR010000027.1 GCA_949745625.1 uncultured Eubacteriales bacterium
GGGTGGACGACTGTTTGCCATAACGTGTCAATGGTGCTCGGTCTTGCCATAGGTACGGCGTTGATTTTACCGTTTTTCCTGCTTAAAAAAGGCAAGTTCGGCGCTGCGCCGAAAGAGAATATGACGGAGGGGGACTTCGGGGAATAGCAATGTATTCTTACAGCGGACGGACTATTTCGGGCGAGGTTAAAAATTGCGCCGACATTTGCAACTGCGAGTTTATCGAGTGCGTGTTCGAGGACTGTCAGTTTACCGATTGCGCGTTTATAAACTGCACGTTTTCCGAATGCGTATTCGTAAGATGTTCTATTACAAACCCGCGTGTCGAAAATACGGGTATGATGTTTTCGTCGTTTATGGACTGCACTCTCGTAGGTATACGCTGGTCGGGTTTCAGCGGCGGAGCGCTTGCGTTCCCGGTGCAGAAGCTCGAAAAATGCTTTCTAAAATACAACGACTTCGAGAAAATGAATTTCAAGCAGTTTGATTTTATGCGTTCGTCTGTCGTGGATTCGGCGTTTTCTGACTGTAATCTCGGCGAAAGCAGCTTTAACGGCTGCGACCTTAAAAACACCGAATTTCACGGTTGCAATCTTAAAAAATGCGACTTCCGCGCGGCGACGGGCTATAATTTGCAGCTGACGGAAAACAGCGTTAAGGGAGCAAGATTTTCCGCTAAGGAGGCGGTAAGGCTGCTTGCCGCGTTTGAAATAAAATTAGAGGATTTTTAAATAATGAATCGCCGGCGCCACCGGGTGCTTGCAGTGCCGAACGGCATTTTACTTATATCGTCAGGTCTTGGAAGATATAAGCAAAATGCCGTTTTTTTTTTAGGTTTAATATGAAGAATTTTTTTAAGAGCGTGACACTTGCCGAATGGTTGATTTGGGGCGTAAGCATAGTTGCCGTTACGGTAAGCTTTTTCGTGTTCGGAAATGTGCAGTACCATTATCTTGCGGCGTCGCTGATAGGCGTAACCGCGCTTATGCTCGTATCCAAGGGCAATCCTGCGGGGCAGCTTCTGACTGTCGTTTTCAGTGTATTTTACGGTGTAATCGCGTATTCTTTTGCGTATTACGGTGAAATAATTACCTATATAGGTATGAGCGCGCCCATGGCGGTTTGGGCGCTTGTTGCGTGGCTTAAAAACCCGTATAAGGGAAACAAGCGCGAGGTTAAGGTGAACAGCCTTTCGCGTAGAGAATGGGCGTGCTTTTCGGTGGCGGCGGTTGCGGTTACGGTAATATTTTACTTTATATTGCAGGCGTTGAATACCGCGAATATTATCGTCAGTACGGTATCGGTTTTAACCTCGTTTTCTGCGTCGTATCTTACGGCGCGCAGAAGTCGGTTCTATGCGCTCTGCTACGGAGTTAACGACCTTGTGTTAATTGCAATGTGGGCTTTGGCAAGCGTTGAGAATTTGACTTACCTGCCTATGGCGGTATGCTTTGCGGCGTTCTTCGTTGCCGACGCTTACGGCTTCGTTAACTGGACTGCAATCAACAGAAGGCAGCGGAAGTCAGATAATTAACAGCAGCACGCTTGCAAATTGAAGCGCAGTGCCCGCAATGTCGAATAAGTGCCATACCGAGTGGAAATAGCGCACTCTTTTTCCGTAGGCATAGAATACTATTCCCGCAGTATAAACTATACCGCCCGCAAGCAGCAGCCAGAGGCTTGCAGTGGGAATCATACCGTAAAGCTTGCCGAAGCCGAGCACTGCCAACCAGCCCATAATTAGGTACAGCGCCATGGATATGCGCTTAACGGCTTTTTTATTCATTGCAACCGCGTTCATAATTATCCCCGCTACGGCGCAGACCCATTCCACTATAAGCGTGAAAAGCCCTAGCGCGGTGCCGTTTAATGCTATCATGCAGTAGGGCGTATAGGTGCCCGCAATCAACAGAAAAATTGTGCAGTGGTCGAAAATACGGAATACGCCTTTTGCCCTGCCGTTCGGCAGGAAGTGATAAAGCGCGCTCATCGTATACAGAATAACTATGCTTGCCGCAAAAACTGAAGTGGCTATTATATAGATGGCGGAGGGGTAAGAGAATACCGTAAGCGTAATCCACACCGCAAGCCCGAATGCGCCGCCTGTAATATGGGATACGGCGTTGAAAATTTCCTCGCCCTTGGAATAAAACGAGCAAAAGCCTTTCTTTTGTGTGATTGCTAC
>CATJZR010000028.1 GCA_949745625.1 uncultured Eubacteriales bacterium
ATCGTTCGACTGGTATAAAAAAGCCGCCGAAAAAAATCACGGCAAAGCGATGTGTTACGTCGGCTATTGCTATCAGTACGGCGAAGGCGTAGAAAAGAATATGAATGCGGCTATTATGATGTATCGTGCGGGCGCCCAACTCGGCAGTACGGACGCGCTTTATAATCTCGGTATCTGCTACACTTACGGCTACGGCGTCAAACAAAACAACGAAGAAGCCGCTAAATACTTTCTCGCCGGAGCAAACGCCGGCTGCGATAGATGCCAATTCAGAATAGGCGTTTGTTACGGTTGCGGAGACGGCGTTGAAGAAGATGCCGACAAGGCTATCGAATTTCTGACCCGTGCCGCAGAACAAGGCAACGACGACGCTCTGTATTCGCTCGGCGAATTTTACGAAAACGGTATAGGCGTCGAAGAAGATATTGACGAAGCCGTGAAATACTATAAAGCCGCCGCCGCGGAAGGCAATGACGACGCAATAAAGAAATTGAAAAAAAGAAAATTCAAAAGATATATTTAAAAAATACCAACTACGACGCGCACACTTGTTTAATTACGCAATATGCGTAACATTAATCGTTCATAAAAAAATGCAATAACCACCCACGGTGGTTATTGCATTTTTTTAAACTCGTCAGTCACGGAAAAACCGTGTTCTTTAATTAGTTTATAATACGGGTCAGACGAAAAGTCGCGCGGCTTGTCGTAACAGCCGCCGAGCGACTCTATGGCAAGCAGCAGCTCTTTATATTCGATAAAGGAAATGTCCTCCTCGTCTATCTTGTCAAGCAGATATTCAAGCGCGCGAGCATCCCCGTAAGCGGCCAGATAACTTGCATGCATGGGGATATTTTCCGTGTCGCTGCGAAATTCGTTTATAAGTATGGTAAAAATCTTTTCCGACGGAACCGAGCTGCGAGACATTATTTCAAGCATAAATTCCTTTTCTATGCCCTTACCGTAATTTTCAATAGCCTCGTCTACGGCAAGGTCGGCTTTTTGCTTGATATTGTCGGCAAGTCTGCTTTTGAAATCCTCGTCCGCGTTCGGGTCGGTTATCATTGCCATATATTTTTTAATAGCCCGCTCGTCGGCGCCTATCAGATTGACCGCGTATTCACGCTCGTCCGCGCTTCCGTCCAGCAGCGGCAACAAAAGGCCGACGGCATTTCTGCTTTCAATCGCGCCGCACAAAAATTCGGAAACGGGCACGCCCTGCTTCAAGTGAGTTTTAAGCGCCGATATAAGCTCCGCATCCGACATAGCCGCGTAAAAGCCGTTCGGAGTGTTGCCGACCGATTTTATATAAATGTCGCCGAACTGCTTATAGAGCTTTGGAATTGCGTCCTCCCACTCCGCCTCGGTATATTTGCCCGCGTTTTTTGCAATATAGTCGCCCAGTTTTTTGTCGAACATACCGTCGAAATCGTAAAGCTTCATTATACACCGTACCTTTCAAAAATTTCGTTGCCGACAACCTCGAAATATTTGCATATATCGTTGCGGCGCGTAAGGCGCGGCAGCTTAACCTTTGCGCCAAGAAATATCGCCGCGGCAAGCTCGCTCTTTTTTCCGACGACGTAAAGCCGCTCCTCTTCTTCCAGCATTTTATAAAGCTTTTCTGCCGAGCGTGCGAATTTTTTGCCGAGCGCGCCGTCAAGCAACGCGAAGTGCGAGGTGAGATAAGCGTAAGCGGCAACGAACTGTCTGCGCTTTGCGCGCCCCAAATTCAGCCGTACGAAGCTTACTGTCTTTAAGACGTTGCAAAAAACGGCGTGTACGGTAGTATTCTCGTTACGCTCGCCAATTACCGAAAGAACGCGCACTTTAAGGTCGTCCTCGACAAACGCGTTTAAAAGAATGTCGGAAACCAGACCGTCCAGTCTGCCCTTTACGGCACACATTGCGCCGAGGAAGCGCAGCTCGCTGCTGCCCGCGCCCTCGCTCTCGTCAAAGCACCAGCGCACGCAGTCGGAAATATCCACCTCTTCGAACGCCTTTGCTACCTGACTTGCCGTGAGGGACCCGATAGCGGCAAGAATTTTGACCGAGCTTTCCCGCTCCTTATGCGGTAAACGGTAAAAGTAGCTCATAGGCGCGGTGTCGCCGCTTTCCACAGCAATGCGCGCCGCCTCGCGGTAGTACTTTGCCGTAACTGCGTCGGGATTGACTGCAAGAAGCTTGTCGAACGCGGCAAAGCACTTATCGTACTTGCCGCAGTTGAACGCCGCAATCGCCTTGAAATACAGTACCGAGGAATCGAATGGTATTTTGTTTTCCAGCTTGCAAAGCAGATTGAAAGCGTCCTCGTGCATCCCGTTCTCGCAGCAAACTGTGGCTATTTTGAAAAGGTCGTCGGGCGAGGAAATGTCAAGCGCCAAAAGTCTTTGCGCAAGCTGCCTGCTTTCTTCGCGCTTGTTCTGCTCGGTCTTAACGGCAACCAGCGTGGTCAGCGCGTGGACGTCGTCGGGCTTTATTGCCAAAAGCTCGTTACAAACCTCCTCTGCTTTATCGGTCTTGTCGTCGATAATATAGCTCATTGCAATGTAGTTGCGCGCGATAGCGTACGACTTGTTACGCCTGTCCACCTTTTCGAACTCTTTGACGGCTTTTTTAAACTCGTTATTTTTCATATATTCTATGCCGTCGGAAATTATCGCCGAACAGTCGGCAATTTCCGGCGGATAGACGAATTTAAGCGGATTTTCCTCACGCGAGAGAAAACTTTCCATTATATCGGCGCGCAGGTCGGCGTCAAGGTCGGGGGTGTGATTGAGAAGCTTACCGTAATAATATGCGGAAAACTGTTCGTTTCCGACATTCATAAACCCGACGGCAAGCCCTTCGTACGCCTCGTTCAAATCATCGGGGTCATCGAAATCTCCCGACGCAAGAAATTTGAACCACTCGTTTATGCTCCGCTCGAAAAGCCCTATATCGTCGAAAATCTGCGCATACAAAAAGTGCGCGTAGCCGTCGTCGCCGTTTAGCTCCGCGTTTTTATTCAATATCTTCAACGCGCCCAGATAGTCGCGCGCGTCAACTAGCTTTTCGGCGGTCTGCATAAGCCTGCCGAAGCTCAAATCTACCTGTAAGCTTTTCGTCATAAAAGTTTGTCCACGTCCCCGCGGGTGAATTTATAATCGGTGTTACAATAATGACAGTGCACGCTGACCGAGCCCTGCTCTTCTATTATTTTGTAAAGCTCCGCTTTACCCAGCGGGATAATCACGCCCTCTATTTTTTTGCGCGAGCAGTTGCATTTATACTCGGGAAAATACTGATAAACGGTGTCCGCAGCGCCGAAGTATTCGCGCATAATTCCGTCCGCGCCAAGCCTTTCAAGCACTTCGGCGACGTTGACGAAAGACTGCATGCACTCTTCGGCAGCGTCCATATTTTCCTGACTGCACCCGGGCATAAGTTGCATAACCACTCCGCCGGCGGCAACGCACCTGCCGTTCTCTATTTTCGCATCGATTGCAACGGCGGTTTCTATTTGCTCGCTTGCGTGGAAATACTGCATCAAATTTTCGGAAACGCTGTCGCCCGTAAGCTCGCTCGCGCCGACGAACGGGCGGAAAAACCCGTCCTCCTTGACCACGGTAAGGTAACCACCGTCAAGCCTGCCGCTGCACGACCCGTCTATATAGCCGCGTATGTGCAAATCCTTATCGCCCGAAACACTTGCCGTGCCAGCGTTCCCTCCCGCCTTTACCGTAATAGAAACGGCGCCGCGCTCGCTTTTTAGGCAGCCCGCCATAAAAGCGGCGCACGTCAACAGCGAGCCGAGAGTTTTTGCCGCACCGCAGCCCAGATTGTGAATTTTAATTGCGTCGTTGACTAACTCGGTGGTTTCCAGCACCGAAAGCGAAACCTGCCTGTCGAAAATTAATGACTTGTAAAGCTTATTCATTGCCGTGTGCAGATAAAATTTATCCTCTCCCGTTTTTCTTTGCCGAGGTGCCCCTCGCTTACCGCGTCGAAGCCCGTTTCGCGCAGTACGCGAAGTATCTCTTCCTCTTCATGAATATACTGAACGTGCCGCTCGTCACTGCGGGCATAAGTACCGTTTTCAAGCCGCTCGAAAAAGGTCAAATCCATAGTCACGCTGTCGCCGTTCAAAGCGTTGAACCACATATAAGAAACGTCCTCGCCGTCCTCGGCAAAGAGATTGTTGCCGATAACCGTTCTGAGCTTTTCAGAAGAGCTTATATCGAAAATAAATATTCCGCCCCTTTTAAGACAGCCTGCAACGTGCGAAAACGCGGCTTTAAGTTTGCTTTGAGGAACGTAATTCAAGCAGTCGTTCACGGCGATACAGAAATCTTTTTTCGCAGTTACTTTTAGTTTGGTAATATCGCCGAGTAAAAATTCCGTGCGCACGCCCTCTTTAAATGCAAGCTGCTGCGCCTTATCAAGCATCTGCGGCGAAATATCCACGCCGGTAACCGAATAACCAGCCTTTATTAGCGCGCGGGTAAAATAGCCGTTGCCACAGCCTATATCCAGCCCGCAGACGCCTGCGGCGCGGTTTTTCAGCAATTCAATTAAATACTGCGACCATTTTTCATAGCCGCAGTCTTTGTTTAAATATTCAAACCACCTGCCCAAAGCAGAGTAAGAATTTTCCATTTCGTTCCTTATCTCAGCAGATTGTCTGCGCTGATTTTTTTCTTTTTGGACTTTTTGCCGCCCTGCTGCAACGCCTTTTCACGGTCGGCAAACAGCGCATTGTATTCCTTATAGACGGGGTCGTTTTTATGCTCTTCCTCGTAGGCGGAAATGCGCTCGCCAAGCTGTCTTCTGTTTTCGGAAAGCTCGTTTAAATCGCTACGCGAGAATGTCGCAGAAAGCGCCTTTACCTTCGTCTTGCTTTCTATGGGAAGAATGGGCTTGCAAATAAGCTCGCTCCTGCCTGCGGCAAGCAATTCACCTGCAATTCTTTTTGCCTCGTCAGCCTGCTCGGCTGCAATCTGCTCGGGCGTTCTTTTCGCCTTAACCGCCTCCTCGGCTTTTTTGAGGTTTGGCGTTACGTACAAATCGAACACGCCTTGCGTGTAGCTCATCCACACCAAAAGAACGTACGAGAAGCCGAAAACGATAAAGATAATGAATGCAAGATATTTTATAAGAGTTACGGTAAGCCCTATCATAAACAACCACACGGGCATAAGCGAGAGCGCCGCAAAAAATATCGTGGGGATAGGGCTGCCTATCAAAAGCACGAACGAGTTTTTCAGAAGCTGCCCGACCCGCTGTCTGTAGCTTATGCCGGTTGCGATTAACCAAGCACAGTACAGTCCGACGAGAACGGTTGCGATTATTATGAACACATACGCCGTTATAGCGCCAGCAACGGGCAGGTCACGCGCGGCATTCAAATCTTTCCAGTCGCCGATGATAACACAGCCGAAATAGAAGGTCATAAACAGCGTTACAGGCGGCGCCACGTTTAGGTAGCCGACCTTTACGCCGTGGAAAAACCCTTTTACGGTAAACTTTCCGTGGGTATTAAGAAGCTTTTTAACGGAATACGCGCCACCAGCAATTCCTATCGAAGCAAATAATCCCGCTATTATTAACATTCCGTAAAACAGCAGGTCCGCGGAAAGATATATGCTTTCGTTCATGCCCTGCGTGCCGGGATACGCCGGGTAGCCTATTCCCGTGTTTGCGTTAAACGGATATTGCATGCCCAGTCCGCCGATATACATCAAGCGGAAAAACATTACCGCAATGCCCGGTACGAAAAACAAAAGCACGAAAAGATTGTTTAATACTATTTTGCCGAAGTTGCGCTTGAATACCGACCACGTATCGCCCCATCTTCCGCCCTCGGCGGGTGTACGGGTATATTCGCCGTCGGCAATCTCGTTGCCTTCAAGATTGGTTACAGTAAATGCCATTTTTTGTTAACCTTAGATATTTCTTCAATTCATTTTAACATACCTTTACAAAATTTACAACTGTTTTTTACAAGGTATAAAAGAAACGGATTATACTTTTATTCTAAATAAGCGGCTAAACCGATAATCGGTTTAGCCGCTTACGCATAAAGTATTTACCTTGCTCCATTGTCCCCTGTTGTACCGTCTGCGCCAGGTTGACCGTTACGTTTATTATTTGGTGTTAGACCAACAGCACCTGCAGAACCACCAGATTTGCCGCTTCCCGCCTTTAACTCGGCATTTGTGCAGGTTATGCTTATTGAAGAACCGCCGTTTCCTCCATTACCGCCGTTTCCCGCATCACCGCCTTTACTGCCATTGGGATACCAGCTATTGTTATGTCCTTTACCGCCGTTTCCACCGTTTCCGCCTTGACCGCCATCACCGCCAGATGCTTTTATTTTGTTACCTGTAATTTTTAAAGTATTAGTTTTTATCCCGCAACCACCGCTTCCGCCTTGTCCGGCATTACCGCCATGACCGCCATGGTCAGGGTCGTCCAAACCGGTATCACGGTTATCTGCGCCATGACCGCCATGACCGCCTATGCCCGCTGTACCTCCTACAACCTGCATTATTCCTGAGTTGTTTATCGAAAGCGTATTTACTGAAATAGCATCACCGCCGTCACCGCCTTTGCCGCCGTTACCGCCTGAACCGCATTGTCCGTATCCGGAAAGACCGCCACTATGAACAGTACCGTTGCCGCCATTACCACCATTGCCGCCGTTGCCGCCAAAAATCAAAGCCTCTGCGGTAGATGCTATAACGATGTAAACTGTATTTCCTAATATCGCAACGTCTCCTTTCGCGCCCGAAGTGCCGTCATCACCGTCTTCAGCCGAAAGTTTATCGGGAGTATGAGTCTTCCCATCCAAACCGGCGCTGCCGCTTTCACCTCTTAATGTACAAGAGCCGACAAAACTCAACGTCACCGTATATTGCGCAGAAACTTCGGAAGCGTCTATTGCAGACTTACCGCTTGCAGAAGTAATATTAAAGTTGCATAATTCAAGGCTGACATCAGAATATCTGTTTTCGAACTTAATCTGCGAATTGGTAAAGGTTTTCGTTACGTTACCTATTAAGCCTATGCTGCCGCACAAAGACGTTATCGAATACGTTTTATTATCCGTCAGGTCGTTCGAAACGTCATATCTGATTATATAAAAATTGGGGAAAGCCGCCGCAAACGCTCTGCTTTCGCTTTCGGAATATAAATTAAATCCGTTGCGCGTTACGCTGTCTACGGCGTTAATATTTGAACTGTTATTAAGTTCGGCAACCATATTATCGACCGTTAAGGTTTTAAAGCTGTAATTTGTACCGCTCCCCAACTTTAACGAACCTAAATTCTGAATAACCTTTTCCAAATTATATACTGCTCTTGCGGTCGTAAGCGTAGAATAGTTGGAAACCGATTCTTTTTGTGCGGAGTTTAATCCGCCGTACGCGCTTTCAGCCTCGGATATGCTTGCATTACTGTTAACCGTGACTGTCCCTATATTTTTAATTTTTAAAATAACCGCGTAAATCTTAGTTGCATCGGCAAGCTTATCGTAATTGCCTACTATGTTTTTCTGACTTGACGTAAGGGCGTTATAAGCTTTTTCGGCGGCAGTAATTGCGTTACCCTTGCTTTCCGAGACCGTGCCTATTTCGTTTATTAAAACGACCGTGGAATATACTGCGCGCGCATCGGTCAAATCGGAATAATTGCTGACCTTTGCCTTTTGCGACGCGTTCAGCGACGCATATCCCGTCTCTGCTCGTTCAATGGCAGACAAACTATTCGGCATTATCTTGCCGAGCCCGCCTATCAAGGCTACGACTGCGTATATTGACGCTGCGTCGGTCAAATCGGAATAGTTGGTAACTCTAAGCTTTAAATTGTCGGCAAGATTTTTATAAAGATTTTGCGCGGCAGTCACCGCATTC
>CATJZR010000029.1 GCA_949745625.1 uncultured Eubacteriales bacterium
AAATTGCGGGAAGCGAAAGCTATCACGACGGTTCCATTCCCCTTCAGACGTTGCGCGCGGACATAGATTACGGCTTTGCCGAGGCGCACACCACATTCGGTGTACTCGGTATCAAGTGCTGGATTTATAAGGGCGAAATCCTTACCGGCAACAAAAAGCTGTTAATCTCGGAGGGAGGCGAAGAATAATCATGTTAATTCCTAAGAGAGTAAAGAGAAGAAGACAGCACAGAGGCAGAATGAAGGGCACCGCTCAGAAAGGCAACAAGATAGCGTACGGCGAGTACGGTCTCGTTTCCGAAGAGTGCGCCTGGATAACCTCCAACCAGATAGAGGCTGCGCGTATCGCTATGACGAGATTTATCAAACGTGGCGGCAAGGTCTGGATAGATATATTCCCCCACAAGCCCATCACCAAAAAACCCGCGGAAACGCGTATGGGTTCCGGTAAAGGCTCGGTCGAATATTGGGTTGCGGTCGTTAAACCCGGCAGAGTTATGTTCGAGATGGCGGGCGTTCCCGAGGATATTGCAAGGGAAGCAATGCGCCTTGCAAGTCACAAGCTCCCCGTTAAGTGTAAGTTTGTGAAGAAAGAAAACGAGGTGGAAGCTAATGAAGGCTAAGGAAATAGTTAATTTAAGCGACGAAGAACTCGAAGCAAAGCTCAAAGAGCTTAAAAGCGAGCTTTTCAATCTTCGCTTCCGTCAGGCGGGCAGGCAGCTCGATAACCCCATGTCGATAAACCTTATTAAAAAGGATATCGCGCGCGTGAACACGGTTATCCGTGCAAGGCAGTTGAAGGCGTAAGGAGGCACACGATGGAAGAGAGAAATCTTCGTAAAGAGAGAGTGGGACTGGTAGTATCCGACAAAATGGACAAGACGGTTATCGTAGCCGTTACCGAAAAAGTAAAGCACCCGCTCTATAAAAAGACGATAACGAAAACGACCCGCTTCAAGGCGCACGATGAAAACAACGAGTGCGGCGAGGGTGACAAGGTAAGAATTGTCGAAACGCGTAAACTGTCCAAGGACAAGAACTGGCGCGTTGCCGAGATAATCGAAAAAGCTAAATAAGCCGACTTCGTATATACGGCGCAATTCGTCGTTGTGCTTGCGTTTTGTCCGGGTCATTTACGTCCGTGTAAACTCCCCGTCGCAAAGCCGCGCACGCCTCGACTTGCTTGTATCTTCAAAGTCGCAGACAGTAGTAATGTTAAAGTTATGATTGTTTCTACGGTTTAAAGTAGAGCGGGGCTCTCCCCTCGCTTATGTAAACCGAGGACAATCCTCTGCAAAATGTTAAGTCGTATATGCTTCACATAGCGGTGTTGCGTTTACGCTTTTACCCGGTAATTTACCTCTGTGTAAACCCCTTGTAAAATGCGCACGCGCCTTGCCTTGTTTGCATCTCTGACTTAACGGCAAGTTGTAAGTTTCAAATTTAAAGGAGTAAATTTATGATACAACCTCAGACGAGGCTCAAGGCTGCGGACAACAGCGGCGCGAAAGAGCTTATGTGTATAAAGGTGCTCGGCGGTTCGTTTAGAAAGACCGCTAACATAGGCGACGTTATCGTATGTTCGGTCAAAACCGCCAACCCCGGCGGCGCCGTTAAAAAAGGCGAAGTTGTCAAAGCGGTAATAGTTCGCACGGCGAAGGGCATCAGGCGCGAAGACGGCACGTACATCAGATTCGATGAAAACGCCGCAGTAATAATCGGAAACAATCAGGAGCCGCGCGGAACGCGTATCTTCGGACCGATTGCAAGAGAATTGAGAGAAAAGAACTATATGAAAATAGTCTCTCTCGCACCGGAAGTTCTGTAAGACAAGGAGAAAAGCTATGAACGTAAAATTGAATGATAATGTAGTGGTTATCACCGGTAAGTATGCGGGCAAGCAGGGCAAGGTAGTTGCAACTTCTCCCAAAAACGGAACGGTAGTGGTCGAGGGCGTGAATATTCACAAAAAGTCCCAGAAGGCAAGAAAGGCGAACGACGTTTCCAAAATCGTGGAAATGGAAGCTCCCATAGACGTTTCTAACGTAATGGTCGTCTGCTCCTCCTGCGATAAGGCAATCCGCGTTAAGTATAATATCGAGGGTGAAACCAAACACAGGGTTTGCCCCAAATGCGGAGCGGTTCTTGACAAGGCGTACACGGGCAAAACCGCAAAGAACGCCAAGAAAGAAGAACCCAAGAAGCGCGTAAGAAAGCGTGCAAAGAAAGATGAAACTGTCGGAACCGAGCCTCAGGGCGAGGATAAGGCAGAGTAAGGAGGGGTAATATGGCTAAGGCTAAGAAAGAATACAAATCGAGAGTTTTGGAAAGCTACGACAACGAAGTCGTCCCCGCCCTCACTAAAAAATTCGGATACAAGAACCCGATGCAGGTTCCCAAGCTTGTAAAAATAGTTATCAGCTCGGGTTTAGGCGATATTAAGGACAATGCAAAGTCCATTCAGATGGCTCAGAACGAGCTTAAAATCATATCCGGTCAGCAGCCCGTTTTGTGTAAGGCCAAAAAGTCGGTCGCAAACTTCAAGGTGCGCGAGGGTATGACTATCGGACTTAAAGTTACCCTCCGCGGCAAAATGATGTACGATTTCTACGACAAGTTCGTATCGATTGCACTTCCCCGCGTGCGCGACTTCCGCGGCGTTCCCGCAGACAGCTTCGACGGCAAGGGCAACTACTGCATGGGCTTAAAGGAACAACTTGTCTTCCCCGAAATTCAGTACGACCAGGTCGAGAAGATAAGAGGTATGGACATCTGCTTCGTAACAACCGCTAAAACGGATGAAGAAGCCAGAGAGCTTTTAAGGGCAATGGGTATGCCCTTCAAGAAGTAAGGAGAACGGATTATGGCAAAGAAAGCAATGATAAACAAACAGCAGAAACCTGCTAAATACTCTACGAGAGCTTACACGAGATGTTCCATCTGCGGAAGACCTCACGCAGTTCTCAGAAAGTACGGAGTTTGCCGTATCTGTTTCAGAAACCTTGCTTACAAGGGACAAATTCCCGGCGTCAAGAAATCAAGTTGGTAAGAGAGGGATAGTTATGACAGACCCTATAGCAGATATGCTCACTCGCATCAGAAATGCGATTATGGTAAATAAAGACACGGTTGAGGTTCCCTCATCCAATATGAAGAAGGCTATTGCGAACATTTTGCTTGACGAAGGCTACGTTTCCGACGTTAAGCTCGTTGAGGACGGCTATAACGGCAAGCTCGTTATCACCCTCAAATATGCAGGCAAAAACCGTTCGGTTATAAACGGACTTAAAAGAATTTCCAAGCCCGGTCTGAGAAGTTACTCGGACGTAGAGAATATGCCGAGAGTACTCGACGGACTCGGAATCGCAATCCTTTCGACTAACAAAGGTATAATGACGGATAGGAAAGCAAAAGCTGCCAACGTCGGCGGCGAAGTGCTTTGCTATGTCTGGTAAGGAGGTAATTTAGTATGTCGAGAATAGGTAAATTACCCGTAGTAATCCCCGCGGGCGTAACCGTAACCTTCGAAAACGGTTTAATAACGGTTAAGGGCGCGAAGGGCACGCTTACGCAGCAAGTCGTCGGCGGAATAGATATTAAGGTCGAGGGCGCCGAGGCTCACGTCGTAAAGACTGGCACTGCAGCAGGAGACGAGGCGAAGCACGGACTTTACCGCGCGCTGCTTCACAACATGGTTGTCGGAGTAACCGACGGTTATAAAAAGACGCTTAAAGTAAACGGCGTCGGCTGGAAGGTTGCAAAGCAGGGCAGCAAGGTAGTTCTCAACGTAGGTTTCTCGCACCCCGTAGAGGTTGTCGAAACCGAGGGCGTCAAGCTTGAATGTCCCAGTCAGACCGAAATAGTCGTCAGCGGTATCGATAAGACTAAGGTCGGACAGGTGGCCGCAAACATCCGCAAAATCAGAGTTCCCGAACCCTACCATGGTTACGGAATCGCTTACAGCGACGAAGTTATCGAGAGGAAGGAAGGTAAGACGGGAGGCAAAGGCAAGAAATAAAATCCGGCTTGCCATTCATCACGCAATACATCGTTGTGCTTAAGTTTTGTTCGGGTTACGTACCTCTGTGTACGCGCCCCTCGCAAATCCGCGTACTCCTTGTCTTGCGCGCGACTGACAACACAAGTTGCAGTTTGACGATTTGGCAATCCCGATAAATTTTGCCTTATAAGGAGAATTTATTATGATTAAAATGATAGATAAAAATGCAGAAAGACAGCGCCGCCATACGAGGGTAAGAAAGAAAATATCCGGTACGGCGCAGACTCCCCGCCTCAACGTATACAGAAGCCTTAATCACATTTACGTTCAGTTAATCGACGATACGAAGGGCGTTACCCTTTGCAGCGCTTCGACCATGGAAAAGGACGTAAAGGCTGAAATAAAGGATATGACCAAGACCGATGCGGCAAAGGTAGTCGGCAAAAAGGCAGCCGAAAAGGCTTTAAAGCAGGGTATAAAGGAAGTCGTGTTCGACAGAGGCGGCTATCTCTATACGGGACGCGTACAGGCGGTTGCTGACGGCGCAAGAGAAGCCGGACTGAATTTCTAAGGAGCTTAACATGGAAGAAAAGAAAGAAAGACCTGCAAGAAGAGAGCAGAGAAAGAGGCAAGAGGACGACGGCTTAATTAAAAAGCTTATTCAGGTAAACAGAGTTACCAAGACCGTAAAGGGCGGCAGAAACATGAGGTTTGCGGCTCTCGTCGTAGTCGGCGACGGTAAGGGTAGCGTAGGCTACGGAATGGGCAAGAGCAAGGAAGTTCCCGAAGCGATAGAAAAGGCTACGGCGCAGGCGAAAAAGAGTATGCGCAAGGTCAGCCTTAAAGACACTTCCATTCCCCACACCATTACAGGTGTGTTCGGCAGAGGCTCGGTGCTTATGATGCCTGCTTCCGAGGGTACCGGCGTTATCGCGGGCGGTCCCGTTCGTGCCGTTATGGAGGCTGCGGGCGTCAAGGACGTAAGAACCAAGTCGCACGGCACTTCGAACCCCATCAACTGCGTAAAGGCTGCGGTCTACGGACTGTACGGGCTTATGTCCCCCGAGGACGTGGCTATCTCCCGCGGCAAGACCGTGGAAGAATTATCACTTTAACGGAGGGTTGATATGATAAAGGTAACTTTAATCAGAAGTGCGTCCAACGAAACCAAGACGGTAAAGGCTACCGTTGCGGCGCTTGGACTTAAAAAAATAGGAAGTACGAAAACCTTTGAGGAAACACCCGCAAATCTGGGACAAATCGCAAAGGTTGCATACCTTCTGAAAACTGAAAAGGCAGGAGAGTAATTATGAGAATAGACACATTATCGCCCGCAGAGGGCGCAACCTCCCGCGTAAAGAGGTTGGGCAGAGGTATAGGCTCCGGTCACGGCAAGACCTCGTGTAAGGGTCACAAGGGACAGTGGGCGCGTTCGGGCGGCGGTGTCCGTCCCGGCTTCGAGGGCGGTCAGATGCCCCTTGCAAGGCGTATCCCCAAACGCGGCTTCCACAATAAGTGGGCCACCCGTTACACCATTATCAATTTAAGCCAGCTTGAAAAGGTTCCCGCAGACACCGTAGTCGATTTCGAATACGTAGCGGCAAACAGCCTTGCAAAGGAAGTTAAAAATTCGGCGGGACTTAAAGTTCTCGGTACCGGCGAATTGAAGGTTAAGTTGACGGTTAAGGCTGCAAAGTTCTCTGAAAGCGCAAAAGCAG
>CATJZR010000030.1 GCA_949745625.1 uncultured Eubacteriales bacterium
CTGTAGGGGCGCATAAAATAGGGGGCATAAAGGGTTGCGGCGCGTTGATAAAAAGAAGAAATATTGTTTTAAAACCTTATATTTACGGCGGTGGGCAGCAGCAAGGTGAGCGTAGCGGAACGGAAAATGTTTTTGGGATTAAATGTTTTGAGTATGCGGCGTTAAGTCGTTATGCAGAGTTGGAAGGAAGCTTTAGAAAGGTCAGCAAAATGAATGAAATTTTGCGGTCACAGCTCGATAAAAATTTATTTGGCTTTATATCGCCGACCAACGGTTCGCCGTACATTTTGACATTAAACGCTAACGGTGTGCGAGGTGAGACGATTATGCATGAGGCTGACGACAACGGGTTGGTTATAGGTACGGGCTCGGCGTGTTCGTCGAATGTAAGCAAGCGCTATTCGCGCGTGATACTTGCTTGCGGGCATAGTGAAAGTGTAGCTGACGGAATTTTAAGATTGAGTTTTTCGCCTAAAAACACGGATGAAGAGGCTTTTCGTGCGGCGGATATATTGAATAAAATTGTAAAACATAGAAAAGAAGCAATGGAATAGTATGGAAAAAGTAATTATAATCAGATATGCGGAAATGCATTTGAAGGGTAAAAACAGGGGATGGTTTGAAAGACTTTTTTCGGTCAATCTGGAAAAAAGTCTTAAAGGGATTAGGCATGAAATTCGTAGGCAAAGTGGAAGATATTTGGTTGAAAACTTTAACGAAAGCGATACGGATTTTATAACTGAAAAGCTGTCGAAGGTTTTTGGAATTCACTCTTACAGTGTTGGTTTGAAGGTTAAAGCGGATATGGACGAAATTCTGAAAGCGGCTCAGGTGGTAGGTTGCAGCTGCGGGACCTTTAAAGTTGATACGCACCGTGCCGATAAAACCTTTCCGCTTAACTCGATGCAGATAAATTCCGAGTTGGGCGGAAGAATGTTGGAAGCAAACGGTAATCTGTCGGTAGACGTTCACAATCCGTCTTTCGTTATTAACGTAGACGTGAGGGAGAACGGAGCCGCATTGGTCTTTAACGAATTTATCAAAGGAGCAGGCGGAATGCCTGTAGGCTCTTCCGGTAAGGGCTTGCTGTTAATATCGGGAGGAATAGACAGCCCCGTTGCAGGGCACATGATTGCAAAGCGCGGAATGAGTCTGGATTGCTTGCATTTTCATAGCTATCCGTATACTAATTTGCTGGCAAAGGAAAAAGTAATCGAACTTACCGGAAAGCTTTCTGAATATAGCTGCGGCACAAAGCTTAACGTAGTATCTGTAACGCATATACAAGAAGAAATACACAAAAAGTGTAACGGCGAGTATATGGTAACTCTACTTCGTAGATTTATGATGCGTATTGCAGAAAAGATAGCTGAAAAATGCGGCGCTCAATGTATTGTTACCGGTGAAAGTCTTGCGCAGGTTGCAAGTCAGACAATAGAGGGAATAACTTCCTCAAACAGTGCAATAGAAAGATTGCCGGTGCTCAGACCTCTTTGCGGATTCGACAAGAATGAAATAATAGAGCGCAGTAAAGCAATAGGCACGTACGAAACGTCTATCGAGCCGTACGAGGATTGCTGTACAGTATTTTTGCCCAAGCACCCTGTTACGCGCCCTAAGCTTGCCGACGTTGTAAAAGAAGAGGAAAAGCTTGACGTCGATTTTTTGGTTGAGGAAGCGCTTGGCACTGTGGAAACAATAAATTTATGAAGCTTCTGTCGTTTGGAAAACGGAATACGCAAAGGACCTTGGCTTATCGTTAACAATAAAAAAATTTAGAATAATTTGCGTGATGGACTTCTTTATCTATATACAATGCGTGGTGGGAATATATCTGCAATGCAAAAGTCGGACATGGTAAAGTATTTTCGCCATAATTTGCAGCGGTAAATTTATTGGAAGTATAGGTTGTGCCTAGGCGGAAAAATATACATTGCAAGACAGCCGAGATGGGGTACCATATTGCGTAAGATTGGTTGGAATAAGGGCATAATGACGCGGGCAGTGCAATAAACCTGTCGTTCGTTTTTGAAAATACTGTAATTCGCATATATGCGAACCTTTCGCTTATAATTTAGGGACACAACGTGAACTTGAAAATAACGGATGTGAATTTGAGGACGTTTTGAAAAGCAATACTATTAACAACTGAAAAATTGCAGATATAAAATATTTGCGGAATTGTAAAAGCGGTAATTTAATTACCGCTTTTTTTAGTCATACCAGTTTTTGTGTACAATATCCGGTACTTCAATTTGTATAGAGTTTCCTTTACCTATATTAACCGATGGCAAGATAATTTCATTTCCTGTATATACTATATTGCCGTCTTTAAAGTAGGGGGTTACGCTGTACGTATATTGTCCTTCATTAGGTGAATCAATAATTGTATTTTGCCAATCCCCCTCATAAATAATAGTTTTATTGCGCTTTACAATAAATGAGTAGTACTTTGTGTGACATAAATTGATGCTGATTTGACCGTTTGACACCGAAATTGTCGGCTCGGGTATTGTAGGTGAGCTAAATCTGTTTGAAATCTGTTTCGGCTCGTTACCCGCTAAAAGCTTGACGGGCATCACGTTCAGTTTAGGACAGACAGGGTCTGCTATTATAATTTTGTTGTTTTGTAAATATTCTTCTTTGTCGATATTTACTGTGTTCGTGCCCGATTCGGTGTCAAGCGGGGAGGGGGTATGAACGTCGTATGCATTTTCTAAAATCGATTTCATAATCTTGCAGCAATCTGTTCCGCCGGTAATTTGACTGCGTGTGTTGTCCTTGTTGCCAAGCCATACGGCAAAACAATGTTCCGAGGTGTAGCTGACGGCATAGGCATCGGTGTTTCCGTCTCGATTACCGCATGTGCCTGTTTTAGTCGCAATGTTAAAGTGGAAATCCTTTAATTTTTTTGCGGTACCGCTTTTACTTGTTTCTATCAGAATTTCATTCATTAGTGAGCATGTTCCTTCGGAAAACACACGACTGCTTGCAAAATCGTTTTTATAAAGCACAGTTCCGTTTTTCGAAACTATTTCTTTAATAAATCTCGATGGTATAAATTTTCCGCCGCGGGGAAAAACTGAATATTTATCTGCAAGCTCTTTAATGGATAACCCGTGCTTCATTCCGCCGAGCGCAAGTGAAAGATTTTTTTCGTCGTCATCGAGCCGTATATCCATAGCGTTCAGATATTTTTCGCAGGCCTTTACTGTCAGTGCGTTCAAGGTTTTAACCGCAGGGATGTTATAGCTGTTTTTTATGCTGTCGGTTACGGTTACGTAACCGTGATATTTCTTGTCGTAATTTTCTGGTGAATAACCGTTAAAGTTGACTTGTTCGTCCAAAATTCTCGTAAACGGGCTTAGGTGCTTTTCTTCAATAGCTGGTGCGTAAACGAAAACGGGTTTAGCTGTTGAGCCGGGTTGCCGTTTTGCACCGTTTATCGTAGTTTTATATGCTTTGACTCCGCCTGACAGATTGTCGGTTATAATAACTGCGTTATCGCAGGGGTAATCGAGCCGTTCGATAAAGTTTTGCACATCTGTATTCAGATATGTTTTAATTGTGCAACCGTCGGTAAGCAAATAGTGGTCGAAGTCGATTTCTTCTATTTCATCAAATACTGCGCTGATGTAGTCCGAGTATTTGTCGTTGGAGTTGCGCCTTTCGCTGTTTAACGGGGCATTGATTGCTTTCTCGTATTCGTTACTGTCGATGTAACCGCATTCGCACATGCTTTTGAGAACCAGGTTTCTGCGCGACAGGCTTTTTTCGGGATTTTTAAACGGTGAATAGTTGTTTGGCGAGGCGAGAAGCCCAACGATGGTTGCACTTTCCGGCAAGTCAAGATTTTCCGCTTTTTTATTGAAATAAAATTGGGCGGCATTTTGCAGCCCGTAACA
>CATJZR010000031.1 GCA_949745625.1 uncultured Eubacteriales bacterium
CGTCCAAAATCAGCGTTCTTTCGCCCGCCCGCGCAAGGGCGAGCCCCAAGCCTATGCAGCATGTCGTTACGCCGGTCCCGCCCTTCATATTTGTCATATAAATTTTAATTGCCATATTTTTAACCTCCGCAAACCATTATAATATAAAGCGGAGGTCGTTTTTTGAGATATTTTAACGATTTGTATATATATTTTGGGGTGGTTGTAATATTTTTTTATTACAAACGGTGTAATTTATTTGACAGCGTTAATAAAATTAATATATACTTATAACATTAACAGTTGTAAAATTCAGGAAAATTTTATGGGTAAATCCAAATTAAAAACGAATAACGTATCCGGCTTCAGAATAGCCGTAATGATATTTTCAGTATTGCTGCTGTCCGCCATTATGGCGTTCAGCATGCTTTTGGGTATTTCGTCGCTCAAACAGCACGGTCCCGTTGTGGTGGACCCCAACGCGACGACGGTAAGGAAAAAGCCCGTTGCGGGCGCGCTTCCCACCGAGGTTGCCCCGATTGACAATATCGGGTATATGGCTTACGTTCTCGACGGTCAGCAGTTTTACAATAGCTACGCGTACAACTCAACCAAGTCAACGGGTTACGAACAGGTAACGCAGTCGTGGAAGGACTACAAGACCGCGGAGGCGAGCGGAGAGGAGTTCGACGTTATGGTCGCTTCCGACCTTTCGTATTCGGGACTTATCAAAAGCGCAACGCAGACCTGCTTTATCGGGGATAACGAGGCGCACGTCCGCGGCGGCAACAAGCCCGGCAAAAATTCGGTTCCGCTCGACATCGAATGGGCAAACGGCAAGCCTTCCGTTTACGACAGGGAAAAATACAAATACGATTACGGCGAGTTTGCAAAGGAAATTTCCGTTTACGTAATCAACGAAAAGACAGTCGACGGCGCGGACGCGGTCGTAGACAACGGCGACGGCACCTATTCGCAGAAGTTCTACCTCAACGAGGGCGCGGGCTGCTGGTACCAGTACGGAATGAAGACGAGGGGCGGACTTAAAAAGTTCCCCGTATTCAAGAAAATCGAAATAACCTTTAAATTTGACGCCGAATGGCGCATTATAGAAAGCTACTGCGAAGAGAGGGCTACAATCAATCCACGCGCGCTCGGCGGCATGGATATGAGCAGTACTTCGAAAACGACGACGGAGTTTGACTATACCGAAGAGGGCTTCGACGAGGCGCACTTCGCATATTTTAAGGACTATTATAAAAGCTACGTCGGCAGCAAGCCCGACGACGGAACGGATGAAGAGCCCGTTTACGGCGTCATAGAGATACTCGGCGGCGGCTTCGGCAAGGTTTTATCGCAATCGGGACAGCAGTTCTCTCTCGATTTGACCGTCGGCAGCACGGCTTACGACGGCAAGGTCTACTTAAAGCTTGCCGATATGAACGACGTGCTCAACTCGCTTGACGCGCGCATCGCACTCGAAAAGAGGGGCAGCGGCAGACAGGACCTGTTTATCGAATTCAAAAGCGGCGCGGTAAACGTCTACTACGGTACGGGCTTTGCCATGACTGCGGACATCAACGAGGTTTCGCAGTCGGTAACCAAAATAATCGACTGGATAAAGGCCATTGCGTCGGTACCCGCCGCGCTTGCGGACGGGGCGGACGGCGGACTTGACATAAGCTCGCTTCTAAACGATTTGAAGCTTGACGTCGGCGATACCGAAGCGGTTATTTCTCTTAATTCGGACAATCTGCTCAATCTCGGCGTCGGTATCGACGCGGTAATGCGCTTCGACAGAATAAAGGAAGAGGACGGGGATGCGTTCTCGGTAAAGAGCCTTGCGCTTAACGGCGTAAAATACGGCGGCACTGCGCTCGACCTTTCGGCGGGTATCGTTCCCGACGACGGAGAGGTAATTACGAGAGACCCCGCGCAGACTCCCGCAAATCTTGCGGACTATGCGGACAGTGTTTACAACATTCTGTCCAGCAATACGGTAAAAATAGATTTGGGACTTGACGGCACGCTTATCGAAGGGCTAACGCTCGACGCGTCGGCATACCTGTCAATCGGCAGCGCCATTGCAGCCGACGTCGAGCTTTCGGCTTTCTATAAGGGCATTTCCTTAAAGCTCGGCGCAAGGTACATATATGAAAGAGCGGCTTACGGAAAGCTTTATCTTCACGTAACCGAAATAAACGGTACGGCGGTGGATGCAAAGATTTATTGCGACATCGGCGATACAGTCAACGCGGTAAAGCAAATTATTTCTTTGTTCAAGCCTGCGGCTAAGTCAACGGCGGCTGCGGGTGATGAGCTTGCGGATATAATCAACAAGGTTCTCAATCTCGATTTTGCGGCAATAATAGGAAAGGTGAGCGGCAATGCGGACGCGCTCAGCCTTGAAATTAACGTCGACAGGCTTTTGGAAGGGCTGGGTGTTTCGCTCGGAATGGACTTCGGAACGCTTGCGCTCGACTTTAACAGGGCGGACGAAATAATATCTGGCAGCGTGTCCGGGCTGGGGCTCAGCCTTGCGGTTTCGGGCTCGGAGCGTACTCTGCCCTCGTTGGAGGATACCCAAGGCTACGTCGATTTGACCGTATATATCGAAAGCGTAGTCTCGCTTCTTGCAAAGCCCTCATACGATATTTGTTTTACTCTCGAAGGCAAAAAAATAAGCGACGGCGTGGATTTAAGCGGACTTAAAGTCGAAGGCGTTGCCACCGCCGCTGTCGAGGGCGGAAGCGTACGCGTAAAGCTGCCTCTTACCGTGAATTACGGCGATTACGGCGTGCAGCTTTGCGCTTACTACACGGTGAATTTATCGGACGGCGGATACGGCAAAATTTATCTGCACGTCACCTCGTTGACAGTTAACGGCGAAAGCATAGCTCTCGATGCAAGAGTATACTGCGATATAGCGCGCGTGGCGGACGGAATAAAGAATATAATTGCGAAGTTCGCTCCCTCGGCGCAGAACGCGGCGGAGCAGAGCGATTTAATCGCTAAGGTAATCGAAACGGTTTTAAAGCTCGATTATAACGAAGCTATTCACGCAACAAACGAAAAGCTGAACGTCAACCTCGACGTTGACGAAATTCTCGCGGGACTGGATATTTCCCTCGGCGGAATTTCCTTCGGCATGCTCAACCTTGAATTCGTTACCGCAACGGGTTCGCTTAGCGGTACGCTTGAAAATCTCGGTCTTACCGTGAGTTTGAACGGCAACCAAGCCGCTTTGGAAGAATTTTCCGCGGAGGGCTACGTTGATTTGGGAATTTACGTAGACAGCATAAGCGCGCTTTTAAGCAAGCAATCTTATTATTTCGAGTTGTCCTTTGCGGGAAACGACAGACTTACTCCCGCCGTTGATTTGACGGGGCTTACGCTTGACGCGTCGGCGCAGCTTGCGCTTACGGACGGCTTCGGCGGCCTTAGCGTCAATATAGACAGTCTCGCAATAGCTTACCGCGGAATTTCTCTTAGACTTTCGGCGCATTACGAGGTGGCTTTCAACGGCGGTTACGGCAAAATTTATTTACATATAACCGAAGTTAACGGAGCGGAGGTTTCCGCGAAGGTAGCGCTGGATATAACCGACGCTGCGGAAAGCGTCAAAAATATAATCAACGCGTTCAAGACTCCTTCGGGCGATGCTTCGTCCAAGAGCGCGGACGTTTTAGGCAAAATCATAAGCGGCGTTTTAAAGCTTGATTTCAGTCAGTTTCTCAACGTGACGGACGACAAGGCGACCGTAAAGCTTGACCTCGATACGCTGCTTTCCGAATTCAATCTCGGTTTGAGTCTTGGTACGATAGAAGCCGAATACGTTCCCGCAGAGTACGAGCTGACTGCTTCCGATGCCCATATCGGACTCAATCTCGTTAAATTCCGCGGCAGCGACGACGTACTCGGTGCGTTCTCAACCGAAGGCTTTATAGAGCTTAACGCTTTTATCGACGCGGTTGAAAATATAGTAAACAGCGGCGTTTACGAAATAGCAATCGACTTTATCGGCGGCGCAATAACCGACGCAATCGATTTAAGCGGACTTACCGTATCCGCTACCGCGTATGCAAAGCTTGAAAACGGCTACAACAACGTAACGGTGTGCATGCCCGTGCTCGTATCGTATTACGGGCTAGAGGTCGAGTTGACCGTGTACTATTCGGCGGACATTTCCGCGCAGGATTACAGCGCCGTTTACGTGAACGTAAATAGAATAGACAAAACCACAATTAACGCAAAGGTTTACTGCGACGTGCGCGAGGTTATACCTGCGGTCAAGCGCATAATTTCCGCGGCTGCGCCCGCCGCACAGAGCGGGACGGCAGATGTAATTTCCAAGGTTGTCGGGGTGCTTGCCAATATCGACTTTGCGGAAGCGGTCAAGGGCTCGGCGGAAAAGCTTTCGCTGACGCTCAATGTGGACGAAATACTTACCGCGCTCGGTTTAAACCTCGGCGTGGAAATTGGAAGCCTTCAACTCGATTTGACGCACGACGGACTGTACGGCAGGCTTGATAAGCTCGGCGCGGAAATGAGCTTGAAGGGCAACGACAGCTACGTTATGCCCGCGGCTCCCGTTAAGGGCGAATATCTCGATTTGACGGCGTTGCTCGATTTAATCAATCAGGCAATAGAGCAGGGCAAGGCGATAGCCGATGCCGAGGACGTAGCGTTTATTATCGATGCGTCTGC
>CATJZR010000032.1 GCA_949745625.1 uncultured Eubacteriales bacterium
CGCGCCCATTTCGCCGTTTAAAAGCACCACGTCGCCTCCGACGAGCGTCGCAGCGTACCTGCGCGCAAATTCAAAAGTATCCTTTTCGTTTTCGGAAATAAAAACCGCCATAAGGGTATTATAACCCCGACGGCGATTTTTTGCAACAATTTATTTTATTAAGTTTACGGTATTGAAAGCTTCTTCAAGCGAGTAACCGAAGCGCAGCGGTAATCAGACCGACGCATTAATAATCGTCGTCGTAATCGTCTTCGTCCTCGTCGTCATCTTCGTCGTCGTAATCGTCGTAATAGTCCGCGTAACTCTTGCGGCGCGTCGCTGCAATTATTATCGCCAGCAAGGCTATCAACAGTATGCCGCCGCCTACCGCTATAAATATCCATATAGGTACGCCGCCGTTTGCGGGCTCTTCGGGCGCAGGCTCTGCTGCCTCTACTCCGTAAGCGTTGAACACTATCTCTGCCCTGAACGCGCCGTCATAGTTGAATTTTACTATCCAGCTCTCGTCCTCGCGCCGCGCCAAGGTATAATTTTTTACAATCGCCGCGTCGCCGTCTCCGTCAATAAAGTATACTTTAAGCTTTTCCAAAATAGCTTCTTTCGTTTGCTCGCCGTCGCCGCAAATAGCCTTTATCACCGCGTCGGGCACCTTCAGGGTGAGAACGCAGTTCATTTCACCCGCGTACTCGTCGCCCAGCGTTCCGTCCTCGTTCTTGTACCAGAGCTGAGCGTAGTACCCTGTTGCAAATCCGTAAATCTGCGGATATTCCTTTTGCGTATCGGACTGTATAACTTTGAAATCAGCATCTATATCCGTAGGCATATCTATCGAGCCGCCGCCGTTGGAGTCGTCGGCTTTCTTCGATACGATATACACTCCGTCTTCGCAGGTAATTTCATAGTATACGGCATATTCCTCTGCATACTCCCACGTTACGGGATATTCGCCAACCGTATCCTTATCCGCGGCGCATATAAGCACGTACGGCTTATCGCCCTCTAATATGCTGCCCTCGGTTACAGTAGCGGTTAGCTCGACAAGCTCTTCGCCCGCCTCGCTGCTTAAAGGGTCTATAACAAGCGTTACTTGGCGTTTGGTTATAGTAAGCGTAGCCGTCATATCGGGTATCGCGTTATAATTTTGGTCGTCGCTTGTAAACTTTGCCGTTATTATATGCTCGCCTATTTCACTTACGCCGTTACCCTCGTAGGTTACGCTGACGCCCGCGGGCAACTCGCCGTTTATCTCTATCGAATGCTCCTGTCTGTCGTATTCCAAGGTAACGCTGTCAAAACTTATTCCGCTTAAATCGTACTCGCCCTTGACCGTAACGGTATATTTCAATTCGAACCCGTTTTCGTATTCGCTGTCCGTGCCCGTATACGTTACGGTTACCGTATATACGCCGGCATCTCTGATTTCCTGCACTTCTTGTTCGCCGAGCTTTATAGTTACTTCCGACGTTATTCCGCTTACTGCATTTCCGTCAGCATCCTTTACCGTTCCCGTCGTTTCAATAGCTATCGCCTCGCCCGTATACGATACGCTAAGTTCCTCTCCGCCGTTTACCGTAATGCCGAGCCCGCTCTTGTCGTACAGTTTTTTATCGGTTATCGTAAGCGTTGCGGTTTTGTCCGCTATTTCATTATAGTTGGGATTGCTGTGCGTGAACTTAGCCGTTACCGTATGCTCGCCAAGCGTCGTTACGTCGTTGCCCTCATAAGTTACAGTTACTCCCTCGGGTACGTTCTGCGCCTCCATAGTGCAGTCGCCGCCGAGCGTCACCGTCTTATCCGCAAACACTATTTTGTCCGCGTCGGGGTAGGCTACTTTATTTATCGTCAGCGTGCCCGTCTTAGTCTCCGTTATTGCCTCGTAGTTCGGGTTGCCGTGCGTAAAGCTTACCGTCACCGTATACACGCCGGCGTCCGTCGGTTCGTCCGAAGAATTATAACCGTTTGCCGCGCAAGTGTAGTTATATTCCGCTGTAACACCTTCGGGCAATTCTCCCGATATTTCCACTCCGTGTCCCGCTCCGTCATAGTCCGCCGCTACGTCATCTACGGTTATTCCGCTTAAATCGTAGGTAAGCGCGGACACGGTAATTTTATCGAGCGCGCCCTTGGGAACGACGTATTTTACCTGCTCGCCGCCCTTTATATAGACGATGTAAAGCTCGCTTTTGCCCGTGCCTACGGCAAGCGTGCCTTCAAGCTGAAAATCGTCCTTGTCAAGCGTTTCGAATTTGCCCGTGTTGTAATTCCAGTATACCTGCACGGTGAACATCTCTTTTATGTCGTTCAGCGGCGTATTCGGGTAAATGGTTGCGCCGTTTTGGTTGAAGTCAACGCTCTTTACGCTGTCTATTTCCGCGGCTATAACCTCGACCGTAAACGAGCAGTCGTAGCCGTTGCTTTCAACGTGCACGGTGTTTGTACCTGCATGGAACACGCTCTGCGGCGTGCCGTCTTTCATTACCGCAAGCGTGTAGTCCGAAGTCGTTTCTTTATATCCGCTTTCGTATACGAACGTTACTTTAAGGTTGAAAGGCGAAGCTTTCAGCTTATCCAAAGAATGTGACGTATACAGCTTGCCCGTTCCGGTGCCGTCCTCGTCAACGGTCGCCTCGATACCCATTAGTTCGTCTTCAAGATAGGTAATGTCTACCGTACATTCCTTGGTGTTGTAGTTGTTTGCGTCAGTTGGCGTAAACGTACAGTTATACTTTTTCTGCGAAGTTGACGGAGTCTGACCCGATACCCAGGCGAACGTGCCGGCCGTACCTCCCTCAGCGGCATTTTTTACCGCCGCCGTCTTGTCGTCGTTGAGCGGCAAGCCCGCCGTTATATACAGGTTGCCCTCTTTTATAAGCTTAGCCGTGACCTTAGGGTCCGCTTTGGCGATTACTATTTTAAACTTTTTACTGCCGCCGTTGCTCGTTGCGCCCGTCCACTTTAAAGCGTCCGCCAGCGTCATTGTAACCTCGTACTCGCCCGCGTTGACGATTTCATTTGTTTCGACGGGTTTAGCCGCATTGCCCGAATAGTCCTTGTAGGTTACGCTTACGCTTTTGATAAACGCAGTATTGTTATAGATATTCAAATCGAGCCAGGCAGGTTTTTCCGTCGACGACAAATCGCTTATCCACTTATTACTTCCGTCGTATGTAAGATTGGTTATGTCGCTCGGCGCAGTGACCGTGTTGCCGATAGAGTAAGCGCAGTATATTTCTTCTGTGGAATTGTCTGCGCTTGACGACGTATAAAGCATTGTTAAATTGTGCGTTGAAAGCGACACTCCCGACGGCATATTGACGGTTACAAATTTGTTGTCGGTTGCAGAAGTACTGCCCATTGTAACAGCCGTCTGCCAGTCCACGGAGCCGTCCGTCTTTGTCTTATCCGATAACAGCAGAACTATACTACCGCCGGTCTTGCCCGTGGGATTGTTGTACGAGATATTTAACGTACCGTCCTTTTCTGCTATCGTTGCCTTTGCGTTAGACGAATTGGCAGCGTAGTTCGAGCTTTTGAAATACAGATTGTATTCGGGGGTCGGCGTAGTAAGCGTCATATCCGTCCAGCCGCTTGCGGGTTTAGCCACAGTCGCATACGCCACTTTGCTTGTATCCAAGTTAAATGCAGGACGCACACCGCTTGAACTAGCGACGTAGCTAAGCCCCACATAGCCCGACGAACGCCCGACAAGTGCGCGTGAATATACGGTATCGTAACGACCGGCCAAACGAAGCCAGTACAAATCTGTTAAGTCATTCTGAAATTGCAGACAAGATACGGTTTTGTTGTTAAAATCATTACCGCTTCCGTCGTAATAACCGGGATAACGGTCTGATTCTTCACCTGACCAGGCAGCGCCTAAAACGTAGTCCGCATATGTCGTGTTCGTCGCTTTAACAACGCCACTCGTTAAGCCGTCCCCTACAAAACCGTAGCTTACATTGTTTATATCGTAGTAGTCCAAAAGAAACAGCTTGTCACCGCTTGTGGTTTCACGCACGCCACCCTCTGCCGTCAACTCGGCATATTGCGCCGTACCCGTACCCAAAATCCTTTGGTTGTACTTACCGTTTATGCCGTAGCTGTTTACCGTAATTCCCTGTTTCTTATAGAGGTACTGCGACTGTGTGGTATCAAAACCAAAGTTATCCGTTGTGTACTCGCCTGCGGCAGCGATTGAATTTTGTTCATTTAAATTAAACAGCTTACCGTAATAAGACTGGTCTACCTCTACGCTTTTTGCGTTTACATTAGGCATTGTAGTGCCGCTTACGCTATTCGGGTAGTTGCCGCCGTTTAATAACGCACGCATATAACTTGTACCCCAGAATGCATAGTTAGGGTTTTCTTGATTATCGTTGTATTGACTTATACCAACCTGTTTATCCGACCATAGTAAAAGGTTGTTGCTGCCGCTGCCGTATTTTGTATCTTTTACCGCAAGCACGCGCCATTTAACGGGAGCGTTGCCGTTCGTGCCCATATAGACGTACTCTTTCTGCGCGCCCTCGAAGCCGTTCAAAATATTGCCGTTTCCGTTTAAATCGAGATAAGCCGCGCTTGCTTTAACCTGCGCGGAAGCTGCCGCGTTTGCCGTTCTATTCGTGCCGAACGGCACGAAAAAAGCGCAGAAAACCATTACTGCGCTAATAAAAAACAATATTAAAGACAGCCGAAGCCTGCGGCTACGGCTTATGCTACAAGGGGCGTACCCCCCCCCTATATTTTTGTGAAATTTACTGTAACTTTTTAACATAATCATCACCCGATATGATTATATCACTCTTTTTCGACGTTTTCAATCTTTTTTCTTAAAAATGTATTATTTAATCAAATCTTTTATAACTTCGCCCGCGATTATCAGCCCCGCAACCGACGGGACGAACGCGCAGCTTGCAGGTACTTCGCCGCTTTTTTTAGGCTCTTCCTCGGAATACACCACTTTAAGCCCTTTAACCCCGCGTTTTTTCAGCTCGCGCCGCATAACCCGCGCAAGCGGGCAGACCGAAGTGGAATATATATCGGCAACTTTAAACGCGGCAGGGTCAAGCTTGTTGCCCGCGCCCATACAGCTGATTACGGGCACGCCCGCGGCGTTTACCGCAATGGCTATTTTTGCGGACACGGTGTCTACCGCGTCGACGATATAATCGTAAACCGAAAAGTCGAACGGCGTTTCGGGCAGATAAAAAATTCTGTGCTCCGTCACTCTGCAAGCGGGGTTTATATCCGCAATGCGCCCCCGCGCGACCTCCGTCTTATACCGCCCCAAGGTCGAATGAAGCGCGTATATCTGGCGGTTTAAGTTGCTTTCGGCTACTCTGTCGGGGTCGATTAAATCAATAGCGCCGACGCCCGAACGCGCCAGCGCCTCGGCGGTATAGCCGCCCACGCCGCCTATGCCGAATACGGCAACGCGCGCGGCGACAAGCTTTTCAAGCGCGGCGTCGCCTATCAAAAGGCGTGTCCGCGAAAATGCGTCTTCCATACTACAAATATAGCAATTTGCGCGCGAATTGTCAAGCTAATCGGCGAAAACGAAAAAGCGCAGCAGCGCAAACAGCACCAACAGCAACACCACGCCAAGCGCAGAGAATAGCACTGCGTAATTGATTTTTTTCGC
>CATJZR010000033.1 GCA_949745625.1 uncultured Eubacteriales bacterium
AATAAACTCTTTAATACTTTTCAATGCGCGTGCGGCAAGGTATGCGTAGCGCTCTTTCTTGTCGCGTATGCGTTTTTCTGCGGGGCGAAGTATTCCGAAATTCGCGTTCATAGGCTGAAAATTATCCGTTACCCCCGCAATATGCGCCGACAAAGCGCCCGAAACCGTTGTATCGTCGGGGATTTCCGGCTGTCTGCCTTGCAGCTTTTCGTAAAGGTGAATTGCAGCGAGTATGCCGCTTGCCGCCGATTCGACATAGCCCTCGACGCCCGTTATCTGCCCCGCGAAAAATACTTTGCCGTTATTTTTCATTGAAAAGTCTGCGTTAAGACAGGTAGGGGAATTTATATATGTATTGCGGTGCATAACCCCGTACCGCAAAAATTCGGCGTTTGCAAGCGCGGGTATAAGCGAGAAAACTCTTTTCTGCTCTCCCCATTTAAGGTTGGTCTGAAAGCCAACTAAGTTGTAAGCCGTGCCCGAGGCGTTTTCCTTCCTCAACTGCAGCACGGCGTAAAACTTATTGCCCGCGTCGTCGGTAAGTCCTACGGGCTTTAACATGGCGAAACGCAGGCTGTCGACCCCGCGCGAGGCAAGCACCTCTACGGGCATGCAGCCCTCGAATATTTCACGCTTTTCGAAGTCGTGCGCAATTACTCGCTCCGCCGAAACAAGCTCGGCAACAAACCGCTCGTATTCCTCTTTGGTAAGCGGACAGTTTATATAATCGTCGCCGCCCTTGCCGTATCTGTCGCCGTAAAAGCACTTGTCAAAATCTATGCTGTCGCGGGAAATTATGGGGGCTGAGGCATCATAAAAATGCAATTCGCCTCCGCATATCCCGCGGATATTTTCAGACAGCGCATCCGTCGTAAGCGGACCGGTTGCAACTATGCACCATTCGTCGGGAACGGCGGTGACCTCCTCGCAGACAACCTTTATATTTGCGTCGTTTTTAATTGCCTCGGTGATATACGCCGCGAAAGCCTTTCTTTCGACCGCCAGAGCGCCGCCCGCAGGCACGCGCGTAGCTTCCGCCGCAGCCATAGTCAGCGAGCCTAAAATGCGCATTTCTTCTTTCAGCAGTCCGCAGGCATTGCCGTAAACGTCGTTGCTTTTAAGCGAGTTCGAACAGACGAGCTCACCGAAATTTTCGTCCGAATGAGCGGGTGTAAACGATTTGGGCTTTATGTCGTACAGCTCGACCGCTATGCCGCGTCGGGCAAGCGTATACGCCGCCTCGCAACCGGCAAGACCCGCGCCTATTATTTTAACCTTCATCTGCGGGCAACTCTTCCGTATGATTACAGTCTTTATTGGAGCAACGAATTTTGTCGTTGCGCTTTACAAGGTACTTCCCGCACTCGGGGCACTTGCCGCCCGTAGGCGCGTCCCAACTTAAAAATTTACACTCGGGATAGCCCGTGCAGCCGTAATATATCTTGCCCGTTTTCGAGCGCATGCGGCGCATGGGCTTTCCGCACTCGGGGCAGATGCCCTCGGTCTTTTCGTTTTTCTCTCCGCCGAGCGGACGCTTTGCACCGCATTTCAAACACTCTAAAAATTCGCCGTATTTGCCCTTTTTAAGCAGCATTGCCCCGCCGCAGTCAAGGCATTTTTCCTCGGTTATCTTAGCGTCGACGGGCAATATAGACGAGCATTCGGGATAATTGGGGCAGGCAAGGAACTTGCCGAATTTACCGCTCTTTACAATCATATTCGCACTGCACTTGGGGCAGCGGACCTCGGAAATTTCCACCTCCGCCTCACTGACTATATTCGAGCATGCGGGATAGTTAGAGCACGCAAGATACTTACCGTATTTGCCTATTCTTCTTATCATGCGGCTTCCGCACTTCTCGCAAAGCACATCCGTCATTTCGTCGCCGTCGGTTGAAGCCGTTTTCAGCTTCTCTGCAAACGAGGGATAAAATTCCGCAATTATCTTGTGCCAGTCACAACCGCCGTCTTCGATTTTATCCAAATCGTCCTCCATGCGAGCCGTAAACCCGACGTCCATAATATCGGTAAAATACTTCAACAGCATATCGGTTATCTTATATGCTACCTCTGTGGGCACCATATATTTGCCGTCCTTCTCTACGTAGCGGCGCTTGGTCAGCACGGAAATAATCGACGCGTAGGTAGAAGGTCTGCCTATGCCCTTTTCTTCCATTACCTTGACTAGCGAAGCGTCGGTGTACCTGAGCGGGGGACGGGTGAATTTCTGCTCTTTAATAAGCGAATTGAGGTTGAGCTCGTCGCCCTCCTCAACGGGCGGAAACAGTGCCGAAACGTCCTCTTCCTCATCCTTTACAACCTCCTGATAGGCGGCGGTATAGCCTGCGAACAGCATCGCCTTGCCGCTTGCCTTGAAGGTATAGCCCGCCGACTCGCACTCTATCTGCATTGTGTTGTACTGTGCTTCCGCCATCTGCGAAGCGACGAATCTGTCGTAAATGAGCTTGTATACGTTGTAGTGCTTTTTATCAAGCGACCCTTTGACGCTTGCGGGCGTAACCGCAAGATTAATAGGTCTTATAGCCTCGTGCGCGTCCTGCGCACCCTTTTTTGTAGCGTAATGGTTGGGCTTTGCGGGCACATATTCCGCACCGTATTCCTGCGTTATGAATGCAAGCGCGTTGTCCTGCGCCTCCTTGGAAACGCGGACCGAATCAGTTCTGATATAGGTTATAAGCGCGATATGGTCGCCGCCCACGTCCATACCCTCGTACAGATGCTGCGCGACAAGCATAATCTCGGGCGAGGTCATTGCAAACTTATTCGAAGCGTCCTGTTGAAGCGACGAGGTGGTGAACGGCGCGGGAGCGTGCTGTTTTGTTACACCCTTCTTTACCTTGGTAACCTTAAAGGTACCGCTCTTTACCTTTTCTTCGACCTGTTCGGCAAGCTCTTTGCCTATGCTCTCACCGTTCTTTTTAAGCTGATAAGTTGCCTTGAACGGCTGATATTTGGTAAGTCTGTCCTGTAACATTGCCGAAAACGTCCAGTATTCGTCGGGCACGAACGCCTGAATTTCACGCTCTCTGTCTACTATTAATCTCAGAGCGACAGACTGAACTCTGCCCGCCGAAAGCCCGCTCTGTATGCGGTTGTTCAAAAGCGGCGAAAGCTTGTAGCCTACAAGTCTGTCCAGCACTCTGCGCGCCTGCTGAGCATCGACGAGGTTGTAATTTATCTTGCGCGGACGGGTCAGCGCATTCTGCACCGCCGCTGGCGAAATTTCGTTGAACTCTATCCTGTTCTCGCCATTCTCGTCAAGCCCGAGCACGGTCTGCAAATGCCAGCTAATCGCCTCGCCCTCGCGGTCGGGGTCGGTTGCAAGATAGACCTTGCCCGCCTTCTTGGCTTCGGCGGTAAGGCGTTTGATAACCTCTTTTTTACTGGGAGTAATTTCGTACTTCGGTTCAAAGTTGGCAGTAACCTTTACGCCCAACGTCTTTTCAGGCAAATCGCGAACATGCCCGCCCGAGGCGTCAACCTTGAACTTGCCCTTTAAATACTTTGAAATTGTCTTCGCCTTCGATGGCGACTCAACGATAATTAAATCCATAACTCTTTCCTTTGATTATAGTGCGCAATATCTGTTCCCGCCCAGCTTTACAATCAATCCTTTGATTTCGAGCATGGCCACGACGGGCAATAATTTATAAGTAAACGTGTTAAGATTTTCCGCTATTACGGGTAAAAAAGCTTCGCCTAAAACTTTAATCTGCCCTAGCACCGCTTTTTCCTCTTCGGTAAGCGTAAAGGTATTTTTCGGCTTTTCTAAGTCTAACCCAAAAACTTCGAAAATGTCAAGTATATTCTCGGTAAGGTGTGCACCTTCTTTTATAAGCCTGTTGCAACCGACGCCGGAAGCCACGCCCACACCATACGGAAATGCGAATATCTCTCTTCCGTAGTCAAGCGCGTAATCCGCGGTAATAAGCGCGCCGCTTTTTTCGCCTGCCGAAGCCACGAGCGTGCCGCGCGACAACCCCGCAATAATGCGGTTTCGCCACGGAAAATTGTATTTTGAAGGCGGGATATGCGGCGGATATTCACAAATAAGCAAGCCCCTTTCGGCAACTGAGCATATAAGTCCGCGGTTGCACGCCGGATAAAAATAATCGAATCCGTTTGCCAGCACCGAGATAATTTTGCCCGATTTAAGCGCGCCCTCCGCCGCGGCGGTATCCGCGCCCTGAGCCATACCCGTGACTACGGTAAACGCAGATGTAAGCTCACCGCTTATTTTTCTGCACGCCGCAAGCTCTGGGGCACGGGTAGTCCTTGACCCGACCACCGAAAAGCACGGCTCCTTTAAAAGTCCGCAATTCCCCTTGCAATAGAGAACTGCGGGCGGTTGGTCTATATGCTTCAACGCCTCGGGGTATGACGGCGAAAAATACGTTATGCAGTCAATACCCTTAGATTGCAGATTTTCCAGAACCCGGGCGCGGAAATGCTTATCGTAAAATTTTTGCTTTACAATATTATATACGCCCCGCGGAAGGGTTTTAATCAAGAAATTCGGTTTATCCTCGGTTTTTTCACAAACGGCGCGCGACAACATTCGGGCATCTGTTTCCTCTATCGCCGAAAGGACAATAAGGTTTTCTTCAGCTTGCGTATAACTCATTTTATATCCATTGCCCTGTAAGACACCGCTTCGAGTATATGCTCGGGTGCTATATTTTCGCTCCCGTCCAAATCCGCGACGGTGCGCGCAACCTTTATTATTCGCGAGCGTGCCCGCGCCGAAAGGCGCAGACTTTCGAACGCCGTTTTGAGTATCGCCTCACACTCGGCGGAAAGACGGCAATACCTTTTTACCTGCCTTTCGTCCATAATCGCATTGACCGCACCGCATCTTTTACGCTGAATTTCCCGCGCGCATTCGACCCTCTCTTTGACTGCGGCGCTGCTTTCCTCCGCACCGTCCGACGAAAGCTCGTCGTATTTAACGCCGTCCACCTCGACCTGCAAATCTATTCTGTCTAGCAGCGGACCCGACACTTTGCTTCTATACCTCTGTATCTGTGACGGAGTGCATGTACATTTAAGATACGCCGAGCCGTAGTTTCCGCACGGGCACGGGTTCATGCTTGCGCAAAGAATAAAATCCGCGGGGAAAACCACTGTACCCGCCGCGCGCGTTACGGTTATTACCCTGTCTTCGAGCGGTTGGCGCAGCGCTTCGAGCGTGGCGCGATTATATTCGGGCAACTCGTCCAGATACAGCACGCCCTTGTGCGCCTTGGATATTTCGCCGGGGGATACGTGCCCGCTTCCGCCGCCGCAAAGCGATACCGTTGTGGCGGTGTGATGCGGCGTTCTGAACGGTCGTAACGCTACTATACCGTCGCTTCCGACTTCTCCCGCAACCGAATGAATTTTAGTGACCTCGAGCGCTTCCTCGAAGGTCATATCGGGCATTATCGTCGGAACGCACCGCGCAAGCATCGTTTTTCCCGAGCCAGGCGGCCCCGCGAGCAAAATGTTGTGCCCGCCCGCAACGGCTATTTCAAGCGCCCTCTTCGCAACCCTCTGACCGCGCACGAGCGACATATCACTGCCGTAAGCGTGCTTCGCAGTATAACTCTTTACCGCAACAGGCTCGAACGCCGTCACGCCGGATATAAGCTCGCAAACCGCCTTCAATGACGGCAACGCGTAAACCGTAACGCCCGAAATATATCCTGCCTCGTTCGCATTGTCCGCAGGTATTATAAACTTTTTGCAACCTCTGTCCCGCGCCGATATAAGCAGCGGAAGCATGCCCTTGACCGGACGCAGCGCTCCGTCGAGAGCAAGCTCGCCCAAAAGCACACAGTCGGTTGCGGCAAGCTGGTCGCTTGCGACGAGTATACTTACCGCAAGCGGCAAGTCGTAATGAGAGCCCGCCTTTTTTAAATCGGCAGGCGCAAGATTTACCGTTATTTTATTTACGGGAAAAACCAACCCGCTGTTTTTTATTGCCGAGCGCACGCGCTCTTTGCTTTCTTTTACAGCAGCATCCGGCAGGCCAACCAAGTCGTATGATACCATGCCTTTGTTGATGTCGGTTTCAACCTCTACGGGAACACCGTTAAGCCCGTCCAATGCAAAGCTTGTTATTTTAGATAACATTTTCAACCTCTAAAAAAGCTCTTACCGCCTCGCGCAGTAAGAGCTTTTTTTATTATTTAACTTCCGCGATTTTCGCAGCCTTGCCGGTAAGTCCGCGCAGGTAGTAGAGTTTAGCTCTTCTTACCTTGCCCTTTCTTACTACGGTAATAGACGCAATCTTGGGCGAGTGCAGGGGGAACGTCCTTTCCACTCCGACGCCGAAGGACAACCTTCTTACGGTGAAGCTTTCTCTGATTCCGCCGTGCTTTTTGGCAATTACCACGCCTTCGAAATTCTGGATTCTCTCTTTTGTACCCTCGATAACCTTGAAGCCCACCTTTACGGTGTCGCCTACGTTAAACGCGGGAACCTCGCTTTTCATTCCTTCTTTTTCGATAGCTTCCACTAAGCCTTTCATAAAATTTTACCTCCATTTAAACTCGGCATTCTTGCGCAAAGCGCAGAGGACTGCCCGAAAACAAAATTATCTTACCAAATAATATATTATTTTGCAACTCTTTTTAGGGGGTGTGTCGCAATTTTCACAAAACTAAATGTGCGCGTCAAAAGCGTTCTCTATATGGTTGATTTCGCCGCGTAAAATTTCTATTATGTCGAAACGCACCGTAACGTCGATAACCCTGCCGCCGAAGTAGTATTCGGCAGCCTTTATATACCTTGCCCTGCGTCGTGCGTCGACCGCTTCGTTCGGCGCGCCGTAGCCGTCCGTAAGCCTCGTCTTTACCTCGACAAACGCGACCGCGTCCGCTTTGCGCGCGATTATATCCACTTCACCGAACGGGCTTTTATATCCTCTTTCGAGTATCTTATAGCCCGACCGCTTAAGATAGCGCACCGCGCGGTTTTCGCCGCGCGCACCAAGCATCTTATTATGCCCCTTCACTGCCATTTCCCCGTAAAGCTTCTGCGATGAACCGCGCAAAGCCCGTGCTGCTTTATCGCAGCAATATGTACAGCCGTACCGTAGCCCATATTCTTTTCGAAGCCGTAAAAGGGATATTTTTGGGCGTAGTCGCGCATAAGCGCGTCCCTGTAAACCTTTGCGGCAATAGATGCCGCGCCTATCGAATAGCTTAGCGCGTCTCCTTTGACGAGGCTAAGCTGCGGTATTGAAATATCCAGCGTCATATTGCCGTCGGTCAGAACGTAGTCGGGCTTGACCGCAAGCCCCTCGACTGCGTTCTTCATACATAGCTTCGTTGCCTCTAAGATGTTTATTTCGTCTATAATTTCGGGTTCGACGCGGCATATATTGCACGCAACCGCCTTTCGGGATATTAATTCCGCAAGAGCCTCACGCTTTTTCGCCGTCAGCTTTTTGCTGTCGTCTACGCCGTCTATTATATCTTCGAGCGGCATAATTACCGCTGCGCATACGACGGGACCGGCAAGAGGTCCGCGCCCAACCTCGTCCACGCCGCAGATAAATTTATATCCTTTTTCAAGCAACCGTCTTTCGTATTCCAGCTTATCCACGGCAGAATACCTCTCTCACCGAGTCAGGCGTATCGAGAGTAATTCTACCCAGTCTGCCCTTTCTGAAATCGTCTATTACCGCACGGATACCCCGCTCGAAATCGTACTCACTGCCACGCATAATAAAGCCGCGCTTAGCACACACGTTTTCCAGCATTTCAAGTTTACTGCCGCCTGTTATGCCGTACCTCTCTTCTAGGCGCTTAGGATATTTTTCGTAAAGCTCGCCCAAAAGCTCGAGCGCTATATCGTCTAAATCGAGTATATCGTCGTTTATGCTGCCAACGTATGCAAGGTGCAGCGCAAGCGACTGGTCCTCGCATGCGGGCGGCATGGTACCGGGAGTATCCATAAGCTCGAACCCGTCAAGCCGTATCCACTGCTTACCGCGCGTAACCCCCGCTTTGTTTCCCGTGACGGTGCGCTTCGAACCGGCCAGCAGATTTATAACCGTACTCTTGCCCGTATTCGGCACGCCAACCACAAGAAAACGGTAAGTCTTGGAATAACCCTTTGCAAGATTTCGCTCGCGCTTTTCGACAACGAGCCCGTTAATTGCCCCTATAATATCCTTGCGCGAGCTTGCAAGGGCTGCGTTTACCTTTACGGAATTGGGGATAAGCCTTGCAAGATTGTCCGCACGCTCGTCAGCCAAATCCGACTTGTTGAGAATATACAAAACGGGCTTTGAGCCCGCAATGCCCCTCAGCTTAGGATTAAACGACGCCGCGGGGCAACGCGCGTCCAAAACGTAAATTATGCCGTCTGCGAGCGAAACTTCCTTTTCCATCATTCGCAGCGCTTTGGTCATGTGACCGGGAAACCACTGTATTCTTTTCATAAATTATTTTCTCTTCAAAAGGTCCGGACGTTTCGCTGCCGTAAGAGATGCGCTCTGCACTCTGCGCCACCTGTCTATTTCCGCATGATTGCCCGAAAGCAATACCTCCGGCACCGCAATCCCCTCGTATATCGCGGGGCGGGTATACTGCGGATATTCCAGCCCGTTTTCGCCGAACGTCTCGTCGACGAGCGACTGCGTGGAAATTACGCCGTCCACGTACCGCGCAACAGCATCGCAAACAACCATCGCGGGCAGCTCGCCGCCAGTCAGAACATAGTCGCCGATAGAAATTTCCTCGTCGATGTATAGGTCGATTACGCGTTGGTCAACACCCTCATAATGCCCGCAAAGCAATACTATATGTCCGTAATCAAGCAGCGAAAAAACCTTGTCCTGCTTAAAGGTCTCGCCCTTGGGCGAAAGATAAATCCTCCGCGCGCGATGCTCCGGGTCTACGGCGTTTATAGCCGAGCCTATCGGCTGCGGCATCATAACCATTCCCGCGCCTCCGCCGAACGGATAATCGTCGCACTTCGAGTGCTTGTTTTCGGCATAATCGCGGATATTGACAATCTCGATTTGAAGTTTTCCGCTGCCCTGCGCCCTACCTATTATGCTACCTTCGAGCGGCGCAAACATTTCCGGAAACAGCGTAAGTACGGTAATTTTCAAAGCGAAACTTCCCTGAACCGTTTTGCGTTTACGGTTATTTTTTTAGCCTGAATATCGATGTCTGAAATGACGCCATCCGCTGCGGCGAAAGTGATTTTTTTGCCGTCCCCGACTAACATAAAAATATCCGTTCTTGCGGGAGTGACGTCTTCGACCATGCCCAAAATATCGCCGCGCTCGGTCACAACCGTACAACCCAACAAATCGCCGATATAGTACCGCCCTTCGGGAAGCTCGGGCATATCCGCGCGCGAAACCTCTATGCTCTTACCGCGCAGTGTTTCAGCCGCGTTTCTGTCGGCTACGCCTTTAAGCCCGAGATACGCAAACTCTCCCTGTGCGCGCACGGATAAGACGGAGTAAGTTACTCCGTCTATAAGTACGTTTTTAAATTCCGTTAGGCTTTCGGCAGAGTCGGTCATTGCCTTGACCTTGACCTCGCCGCGTATTCCCTGCGGCTTTAAAATTATTGCTACAGTTATTCTATCGTTCATACAATTACCAAAAGCAACCCGAGCGATAAAGCCCGCTATATAAGCAGATTATTCAGCGCTCTTTTCTTTTATTTCTATCAAGTAACGCTTGCTTTCACGGGGCGTAGCGCTCTTGACGAGCGTTCTCAGCGCCTTGGCGATTTTGCCCTGCTTGCCGATGACCTTGCCCATATCGGAATCGTCGAGCAGGACAGTCACTTCGATAGCGTTGTCTTTTTCCTCCACTTTATACTCGACCTCGTCCTTTTTCTCGGCAAAGGTATTGACAACGTATTTTATTAAGTCTAACATACAGTATACCCCTTTTAAAACTTATTAAAAGCTTTTTAAACTTTGCAGATGCAAGCAGAGCAAGGCACACGAGGGAAACCGAGGAAGTGTACAATGAAGTACGCGCCCGAAGGTTGCCGCAGCGCAACGCCGCTATGCTATGCTTTTAAAAGTCGCAGATACAAGCAGTACAATAAAACCGCGCAAACCGCAAAGGGAATTTACTGAACTGTAAATGACCCGTAGCGGTGCGCAAGGTTGCCACTGTAATGCGCAGTATATACGGCTTTTAGATTAGTCCTTTTTCTTTTTGTCGTTAGTCTTGGGTGCGGAAAGCTTTTTGGGCTGTTCCATTGCGCCGACCTTTACGAGATAGCTTTTTACCGTTTCGGTGGGCTGTACACCCTTTGCAAGCCACGCCTTTGCCTTTTCTACGTCGATGTTGATTTCGGCGGGGGTTTTAAGGGGGTCAACGTAGCCGATTTTGTCGATATATTCGCCCGACTGAGCCTTTCTCGAATCGATTACCACTACTCTGTAGAAAGGGGATTTCTTGTCGCCCATTCTCGTAAGTCTC
>CATJZR010000034.1 GCA_949745625.1 uncultured Eubacteriales bacterium
AAAGGACGGCGAATTTTGCGGCGTGGCTACATATAAGCGTTCTGCAACTAATTTCAATTTACCTTTGTCGGGCGGCGGATACGCGCCTTTTGACGAAGTCCCCCAAACAAGCTTTACGGGCTTGAAAATAGCAAACACCGATAAACTTGCAAATCTTGTAAAGGGCAAAGCAATTTACGTCTTTATTACGAGCGGCGGCGATATGACGCCCGACGGCAACGTCGGTTTGCCCGTTCAGCTTGCGTATCTGTATGATAACGGCAAACTTGTCGGCAGACTTCCGGAGTTCGGTATTCAGGGCAATCTTTTCGATATTTTCGGTAAAGACTTCATAGGCGTAGCCCGCGACGACACGTTTGATTTCAGCGACGACGACGTCCTTGTGGCGAATTTCAGAATTAACGGCGTAAAATAAAAAAGCGAGGTATAAAAACCCGCTTTAAGCTCATACTTGTAGTATGGGAAAACGCAGAACGAGACGAATGATTGACGATATTTTCGACGATTGCGTGTGCGCCAACGAGTGCACGGGACTGTATCAGAAGGTATCGCTCGACACCGATGAAATTGCAAAATTTCATAAACAGTATACTGAAAAAGAGGAGGAATAATTTCCTCCTCTTTTTATTGTGCGTTTTTTTTCGGCGTGCTTTCCCACTTTCCCGTAAATACAAAGGCGACAACGCATGCCGCAACCGCAACTGCCGCCAGTGCACCCGCCGCGGCGAAAAGCGCGTACTGCGCGTCACGGAAAATAAAAGCGCAAACTACGGTTACGGCTACCGCTAAAATACTTACGCATGTCACGCTTGAACGCAGACAGAATTTTTCACGGTACATTGCTCCGAAAACTATGCCCGCAATTCCGAGTATCAGACCGAACTGAGGCATAACGAACGTAAGCAGGAGGACAATCTGTCCCATACCGTGCGCCTGCCTTTTCTTTTCAAGCAGCTTTGCTTCGTAAGCGGCTTTTTCTTCCTCGCTGAGGTTTTCCCGCGCAGAAGATTTTTTTTGCGCCGCATCAAATGCCGCTGCTTCCTCTTCAGTAACGATATGTGTGTGTTTGGTTATCCATTTTTTCTGCTTTACGGACAGCCAGAACGAATATATCCCCAGGGTAACTACGCTAAGTAGCAGCCACACTATAAATTTACCGAAAAGCTGCAGCCCGTTTCCGTCGAAAATCAGTCTTTTGCCGTCTATGTAGGTATGCCTGCATTCGTAACGCTGTTTCCAGCATTCCA
>CATJZR010000035.1 GCA_949745625.1 uncultured Eubacteriales bacterium
ACTTCTACGCCCTTGCGGCGTGTTTTGTTGTGCTGGTAACTACCATAATCGCGTCGCGGGTGCCGTTCGGCAGTGTAATGCGCTCGATAAAGGCAATAATCGTTCTGCTTATTTTTACCGCCGTTCTAAATTTGTTTTTCCACGGCGGCGAGCATCTTTTGGTTCAGTGGGGCATAATAAAAATTTACCGCGAGGGAATAATATTTACGGTATTTTTCGTGTTCAGACTGTTTTTCCTCGTAATGGGCTCGGCGCTGCTTACGCTTACGACAACACCGGTGGAACTTACGGACGGAATAGAAAGCCTGCTGACGCCGCTCAAATGGGTACGTTTCCCGGTGCACGAACTTGCGCTCATAATGTCAATCGCGCTTCGGTTTATACCGACGCTTATCGACGAAACCAACCGTATTATTTCCGCGCAGAAGGCGCGCGGCGCAGACTTCGAAAGCGGAAATATTTTCAAGCGCATAAAGGCTATCGTTCCCATACTCATCCCTTTGCTTATCAGCGCGTTCAGGCGCGCTGAGGAACTTGGCGACGCAATGGATGCCCGCTGCTATTCGGGCTCGAAAAACAGAACCAAATATAAAAAGCTTAAATTCGGCTGGCGCGACATAATAATCGTTTTGTTGTTCGCCGCGTTGATTACGGGTGTGGTATTGCTTAATATTTATGCGCACCGCATATTCCCCGCAATATACGAATATATAAGGTTAAGCTGATGAGATACGCGTTGCTTTTATCTTATGACGGCACGCATTACGGCGGTTGGCAGATACAGAAAAACACCGTTACCGTACAGCAGAAGCTTGCCGCCGCGCTCGAGGAAACTCTTGGCAGTAAGATTGCCGTTACGGCAAGCGGAAGGACGGATAGCGGCGTGCATGCAAGGGCGCAGGTCTGCCACTTTGATGCACAGACGTCAATTCCCGCCGAAAAGCTTGCCGACGCGCTCAATGCACGGCTTCCTGACGATATAAGCATTTTGCGGTCTGTCGCCGCACCCGAGGGCTTCGACGCGCAGTCGGGCGCAAAGAAAAAAACCTACTGTTACAGGATTTATCTTTCTCAGCGCAGGCAGCCTTTAAAGGACAGGTATTTCGTACAGATTAAATACGGCGTCGATTTGCCAAAGCTTTTGCAGGCGGCGGCTATGTTCGAGGGCGAGCACGATTTCAAGGCGTATTGTGCTGCGGGCTCGCAGGTAAAAACCACCGTGCGCAGGATTTACGGAATAGAGGTAAAGACGGACGGAGACGACGTTGAGATATACGTCACGGGCAACGGCTTTTTGTACAATATGGTTCGCACGCTTGTGGGGACTATGCTTTATTACGCTGCGGGCAGGCTCGAAAAAGAGGATATTGACCGTTCGCTAAGCGAGGGCGACAGAAACAGAGTTGGTAAAACCATGCCCGCTAAGGGGCTTACGCTCGAAAGCGTAGATTACGGGTTAAAGCTTTTTTAACAATAATTTCACCTAAATGTTTTAATATCGCCATTAACGGAAAATATAATAATAGTAAAAACAACGGAGATTATATGGATTTTTTCAAATACACGTCTATTGCCGTAGAGTTTGCACCCAAGGAGCTATGGGTGCAGCTCCTTCTCGGCGGACTATGCTTTGCCATAGTGTTTATATTCGAAGCTATAGCATTGTATACGATAGCGGTAAGGAACGGCTATAAAAACAAATGGATGGCGTTTATTCCATTTTTCAATACCTACTATATCGGCGTGTGTTCCGAGAAAAACAGGTTTTATAACGTAAGCACTAAAACAATAGGTCTTGCTACGGCTATTTTAGAGGTCGTGCTGGTGGGGCTTTATACTTTTTCTTTGGTATCAAGTACGCTGATAGACCCCTACCTCGTCGAGGTGGAGGACACCTATTTAGGAATGTCGGTTATAACCTATCAGATAAACGTCGACGCGGTGCCCGAAAATTTGAAATGGGCTGCCTGGGTGTTTATGTATATGGACAGATATATTCTGAGAATATTTAACCTCATTTTCATTATTCTCGATATGATACTGCTTATCTGCTTTTTCCAGACTTACGCCAGCCGCCGATACGTTCTCTTTGCGGTCACGAGTATTCTGTTCCCCATAATGGGTATTCTGTTCTTTATAGTCCGCAATAACAAGGGAGTCACCTATAAGGACTTTGTGCGTGCCGAGCAGGCAAAGCAGTACGAGCAGTATCAGCAGTACCGCCAACAGAATTATAACAACCCATATAATCAAAACAATAATCAGAACCCTTATAACCGCAACAATTCCCAAAGCGGAAGCGACCCGTTTGACGGGCTCGGCGGTACGGGAGGCAATGCGGGCGGTGACCCGTTTGACGATTTTGATAAAAAATAAAATTAAGGTGCGTGTATGCGCACCTTTTTTATTGCGGAAAAACCGATAAAATGTTATAATCGGTTCTATGGATATTATATCGGCAATAGCGACGGCTGCGGGAGTAGGCGGTGTGGCTATAATAAGACTGAGCGGAAGCGGCTGTCTGGATTTGGCACAAAAAATGTTCAAGCCCTTCGGCAAAACTGCGGTGAGAGATTTCATACCCAACTTAATGTATACGGGCAGCATAGACGGCGGCGACTTCGAGGATTACGGAATGTGTGTGTATTTCAAGGGACCGAAGTCGTTTACCGGTGAGGACACTGTCGAGTTTCACTGTCACGGCGGGGTGCAGATTACGCGCGGTTTGCTTAAAAGAACGCTTCTGCTCGGCGCGCGGCTTGCGGACAGGGGCGAGTTTACCAAACGCGCCTTCGTAAACGGCAAGCTGTCGCTGTCTTCGGCAGAGGGTATGATAAATATGATTAACGCCGACAGTCTTGCCGCATTGCGTGCGGGAAGTATGCTTTATGGCGAAAAGCTGACTGCGGAAATAAAAGATATACAGCAAAGGCTTACCGATATTTTGGCGCGTATTGCCGTGGATATAGACTATCCGGAGGAGCAGAGCGATGACGGCTTTGCCGAGGTGTGTTCGCTGGTAGCCGAGCTTTCGTGCAATCTCGATGCACTGGCTTCGACCTATGACACCGGCAAAAGAATAAAAAACGGCGTTACCGTTGCGCTATGCGGAAAACCCAACACGGGCAAAAGTTCTATTTTAAATGCGCTTTTAGGTTACGACAAGGCGATAGTTTCCTCTCAGGCGGGGACCACCCGCGATGCGGTAGAGGGCGAAACGGAAATAAACGGGGTCAAGTATAATCTTATAGATACCGCAGGTATCCGCTCCCGTGCAGGCGAAGTAGAAAGCATGGGAATAGAACGCGCAAAAAAAATTATTTCGTCTGCAGATTTAATTCTTTCCGTTACCGACGGAAGCGGAAAAGCGGAAATCGGCGAATGTAGCGGGCCAGTGATAGAGGTTTTCAATAAATGTGACGTGAACAGTCCGAAAGGACATTTCGACGTTGCGGTTTCCGCAAAGACCGGTGAGGGTATAGAGCAGCTTAAAAAATTGATATCCGAAAAGTCGGTCGGGGAAACTGCGCTTGATAAAGCCTATATTATAGAAGAGCGGCATTACGATGCGCTCAGGCGGGCAAACGGTGCGTTGAAGTCTGCGGTTGCAAACTTAGACGGGCTTTCGCCGGATATGCTCTCAATCGATTTAAAGGACTCTTGGGACGCGCTCGGCGAAATTACGGGAGAAACGGCCAACGAGGAAATTATAAGCACCGTATTTGCAAAATTCTGCGTCGGCAAATAACCGCTTGATTTTTTTGATATAAAATGTTAAACTTTAACCGATGAAATTTACCGAGCTTAAAAACGACTTGCCTAACGGCGCAAGAAGCATATACCTTCTCGAAGGCGACGACGCGTATTTTCGTATGAAGGGCGAAGATATGATAAAGTCTGCATTCGTGTCTATGCCCGAGTTGAATTTTACCGTAATGGACGGTGCCGCTCTCAAAGGCAACGCCCTTACGACGCTTGTTTCCGCAATAGAAAGCGTACCGTTTATGTCTGAAAAACGGCTCGTCAAGGTTACGGAATTTCACCCGAGCGACGCCGAATATGAAAAATATCTTAAAAAGACTTTTGATAATTTTCCTCACGAAACTATTTTGCTTATAGTAAATTCCGAAGGTAAAAAAGGCGTAGAGTTAAAGCGCAAGGCGTGCGTTACGTTTGTAGACTGTAACTGTGCCGACGAGGAAACAGTTGCAAAATGGGCATATATAACGCTTAGAAACGCAGGCGTTTCCGTATCCGTCGAGGTGTGCACTTTAATAGCGCGGTATTGCCGCTGCAACATGTCGCGCGTTGCACTTGAAGTCGAGAAAATAATCGACTATAAAAAAGAGGGCGAGCTGACGCGGGCAGAGGCGGACGCGCTTGTTTACAAGGACAACGATTATAGAATTTACGAAATGACCAACGCCGTTGCCCGCCGCGATTTTGATACGTTTTCCGCAATCCAGACGGAGCTTTGTCGAAAATCCGGCGATGAAACTGCCGTGCTGTCGGGGTTGTTTTCGTACTTTAAAAATTTACTTACCGTGTTCGAGTCGGGCGGTAGCGACAGGCAACTTTCCGAGCTGCTTAAAATGAAAGAATACGGCGTAAAAAAAAGCCGAGAACAGGCGCGCGCAATAGGCGCCGACAAACTTAAAAATTTGACGGCGGAAATTTATTCCGCTTTGACGGAGATAAAGTGCGGCAATCTAACGCCGCAAAGCGCCCTTCAAGCGGTAAACTGTAAAATATTTTTCACTTAAAGTAAAATAAAGCGTATGAAACGCTTTATTTTTTCTTTTTTAAATTATATAATATTTAATGTAATTTATTGTCGGAGAATAGCGATGGCGCAATGGGAAGTAATTAAACAGAATATAATAAACAATTTCGGCAACGGGTTTGCAGACAGATGGTTTACCTACGTATTACAGCTTATATTGTTTTCTATTTTGTACTATCTTATATTCAAGGTGCTAAGAAACAACAAGGCGGATAAATTCGTCGGAATAATCGTGTTTTTTATAGTGCTTATGGGGGTTGCCGTTGCATTCTCGGATAATTTAAATCCCGGATTTATGTTCATAATCGTCGCAATGATTGCGCTTTTGGTGTTTACAATGTACCATACGGAAATCAAGCGTTCTCTGCTTGACGCAGGCGTCAAAAAGAGTAAGGCGGAGCCCGTAACCGTAACGGGGGTCGAGCTGATTATGGACGAAATTGTCCGTGCGGTTCAGAATATGTCAAAAAACGATATCGGCGCGCTTATGGTTCTTTCCAACGACAACCTGCCCGACGGAATTATCGAAAGCGGCACTAAAATCAATGCGCAGATAACATCGCAGATGATAGAGGCTATTTTCTATCCCAAAGCACCGCTGCACGACGGCGCGCTCGTTATAGAGGGAAATAAGCTTTACGCCGCAGGCTGCTTTTTGCCGCTTGCGCAGGACGAAAGATTGCCAAAGGAAATGGGTAGTCGCCACCGCGCCGCACTCGGTGTAACGATGGTGGCAAGCGTAACCGCGATAGTCGTTTCCGAAGAAACGGGAATTATTTCCATAGTGAAAAACGGCGTTATCAAAAAGAAGTATGCCGACGCAACCGATATAAAGGAAGCGCTCAGCGATTATTACTGGTCCGATTTAACTGCGGAATCCGTTATTTGACAGGTGAATTAAATGAAAAAGTTCGGTAAATTTTTAAAAGATTTTTTCACTAAGAATATCCCCGTAAAGCTGCTTGCCCTGGTGCTTGCCGCGCTTACGGTGTTGTTTATAAATATATAGCGCTCTGCCCGCATCGCGGATTGATAACGCGATGGGGGCAATTTACTGTTATAGTAACTGTTATGCGACAAAATTCATATCTTGTAATAGTAAAGGTTGATGTGCAATGTCGGTAAAGGTATGTAAATTCGGCGGAACGTCTATGGCGGACGCCAATATAATCAGAAGCGTAAAAAGCATAGTCGAAAGCGATTCGGAGAGGCGTTTTGTCGTCGTGTCTGCGCCAGGTAAAAGATTTTCGGGCGATAAAAAAATTACCGATTTGCTTTTTGCATGCCATAAAGAGCTTGTTAAAATCGGAAGTTGCCGAAAAAGCTTTTCGGCGGTTCGTTCGCGTTTTACGGATATTGCCGCACAGCTTGGGCTTAATGTCGATTTAAATAGCGTACTTGACTCAACGCTTGAAAGGATAGAGCGCGAAAAAAGCGAACAGTTTACCGCTTCGCGCGGGGAATATCTATGCGGTCTCGTCATAGCGGAATACCTCGGCATGCCTTTTATTGACGCAGAGGACGTTATTTTCTTTAATGATAACGGCACGCTTAACGCCGAAAAATCGTATCGCGCGGTTGCTGCTGCGTGTAGAGAGGGCAGGGCTGTCGTACCCGGCTTTTACGGCGTTGACGAAAACGGAAAAGTGAGGACCTTTTCCCGCGGAGGTTCGGATATTTCAGGCGCGGTAGTCGCGCGTGCGGTGAACGCGTCGCTTTATGAAAACTGGACGGATGTTTCCGGCTTTCTAGCGTGCGACCCGCATATAGTAGACAGTCCCGCACCCATAGAAGCGCTGTCGTATAAAGAGCTGCGCGAGCTCAGCTATATGGGAGCAAACGTGCTACATGCGGAATCGATTTTTCCGGTGCGCAAGGCAAATATTCCAATTCAGATAAAAAACACCTTTCGTCCCGAAGATACGGGCACGACTATCGTACCGACATCGCGGTATATGCCGAGCGGCAGAATTGTAACGGGCATCGCTGGCAAAAAAAGCTTTACCGTAATTTATATAGAAAAATCGCTTATGAATTCGGAAATCGGCTTCGTACGCAAGGTACTTTCTTTGGTGGAAGCCGAAAACGTGTCTGTCGAGCATATCCCTACGGGGATAGACACGATGTCTCTTTTGATTGAGGACGGCGAATTGACCGAGCTTAAACTTGGCAGAATACTCGAAGGGATAAAGTGCGAGGTCGAGCCGGATATTATCAGGGTAATGGAAAATATCGCGCTTGTTGCAACGGTTGGCCACGGAATGTCTTCTTCCGTAGGTACCTGCGCGCGGCTGTTCAAGGCCATTGCGGAGGCTGAAATAAGTATAAAGCTTATCGATATGGGTTCGAGTGAGCTCAATATCGTCGTAGGCGTTAAAAATGAAGATTACGAACGCTGCATAAAGTCGATTTATAACGAGTTTTTCGGCGGTTGAGGTGGTTTAATGGTATTACTTGCTGGTGACGTAACCAAGGGACAAGTTGTCGCTCTGATTTTGCTTTGCGTGGTGCTGTTTCTTTTTATAGTATTTGACATTTATCTCGTGCTATCGTTGCGAAGAAAAAACAAAAAGCTTGTCAATCGTTCGGGGCCTGTTTCCGACGACAAAAGAGGGACAAGCACTCTTGAAGATAAAACCGACGCGTCGGAAACGGAGAACTTATGAGTAAGGCTGACGAAATATTTATATCGAATATTAAGGATATACTTGAAAATGGCGTATGGGATACTGATTGCCGCGTCCGTCCGAAATGGAGCGACGGGACAAGCGCACATACCGTAAAAAAATTCGGTATAGTAAACAGGTACGACCTTCGGGAAGAGTTTCCCATTCTCACAATCCGCCGTACTTTTTTTAAATCGTGCGTGAACGAGTTGCTTTGGATTTGGCAAAAAAAGAGCAACAACATTAAGGATTTGAATTCCAAAATATGGAATCAGTGGGCTGACGAAAACGGTTCGATAGGCAAAGCGTACGGCTATCAGCTCGGGCTGAAACATAAATATGCCGAGGGTGAGTTCGACCAGGTCGACAGGGTGTTATACGATTTAAAGAATAACCCCGCAAGCCGAAGGATAATGACTAATATATATAATTTCGAGGATTTGCACGCAATGAATTTATATCCGTGCGCTTATTCAATGACCTTCAACGTGTCGGGCAATACGCTTAACGGAATTTTAAACCAGCGGTCTAACGATATGTTAACGGCGAATAACTGGAATGTTGCGCAGTACGCAGTGCTTTTGTATATGTTTGCACAAGTTTCGGGCTTAAAGGCTGGCGAACTCGTACACGTAATTGCCGATGCGCATATTTATGACAGGCATATTCCCATAGTTAAGGAAATAATAGAAATGCCGCGACGAAAAGCTCCTGTTTTGAAAATTGACGAATCCGTCAAAAACTTCTATGATTTTACAGCCGACAGCTTTTCACTCGACGGCTATGAGTGCAACGAAAAGAAGTACGACATTCCCGTTGCGGAATGACGCTTAGGGAGGAGCTTATTGAAGGCAATTTTACACGCTGACATCGAGTGGGGTATCGGCAAGCGCAATTCGCTTATGTTTAAAATCCCCGCGGATATGAAATTTTTCAAGGAAACTACTACGGGCAACGTCGTGGTTATGGGCTCTAATACTCTTAAATCGCTGCCGAACGGCAATCCGCTTAAAGACAGAATAAATATCGTGCTTTTTCCGAACGGTCAAAAGAGAGAGGACTGTACTGTTGTCGGTTCGCTTGACGAGCTGTTTGCCGAAATTAAAAAATATGATACCGACAGGGTTTTTGTTATCGGTGGGGCAATGATGTATAAAACGCTTTTGCCTTATTGCAGCGAGGTTCTCGTAACAAAGGTCGATGCGGTTGGCGGGGCGGACGTTTTCTTCGAAAACCTCGATAACAACGATTGTTTTGCGCTCGTTCGGGAAAGCGAGCCTATGGAAACGAACGGATTTCAAATAAGGTTTACTACATATAAAAATTTGTCGGTAAAGCCTCTGTAACCGCTATGAGTAAAAAGGAAAGGATACTTATTTTAATATTGAATGCTCTGCTATGCGTTGCGGTTATAGTTTTTACCGCTACGCTTATGAGCGGTTGGGGCGTTTTTGTTACGGCGGTCTGTTACGCCTTGCCTTCGGCAGGACTTATTGTGGGCGCCGTTGCTTTTGCTTTGAGTAAGCATGCGCTGCTTAAAAGCTGCTTCGTTATTATTGTCTGTATGTTCGTAATTATGGGGGCGATAGCTATAACTAGCAAGGTTGCAGGGCTTGAACAATATAAGTCCGATGCCGAAAAAATAGAAAGAATAACGCAGCTTATAAGGAATACCGGCGAGTGGGGAATGGTTGTATTTGTTGCAATTCAGATATTACAGGTAGTCATACTGCCGTTACCCGCAATCGTATGCTACGTCCCGGGCAGTCGCATTTGGGGCGCAGGCATTGCAACATTGCTTGCATCTGTCGGTGTTATTGTCGGCTCGTCAATAGCGTATTTTATAGGCAGGTTTTTCGGTAAAAAAGCCGTTATTTGGATAGCTGGCAAGGAAACCACCGAAAAGTATGTTGGATATATCGGTAACAGGGGCAAAGTAATTTTCGTGCTTATGCAGATATTACCATTCTTTCCCGACGATATTTTATGTATGATAGCGGGACTTACTTCCATGAGTTTTCCCTTCTTTATTGGCGTTATCGTTCTTGTTCGCCCGCTTGTTATTGCGGTTTACTGCTTTCTCGGCGACGGCAGTATAATTCCGTTCAACGGCTGGGGTATACCGGTTTGGATAGCAATTTTTGCAGTGTGCGCGGTGCTTGCCGTTTTATCGTTTAAATATCAGGACAGAGTAGAAAAGTGGCTGATAAAAAAATTCAGAAGAGAAAAGGATAAATCGACGGGAGATAAAGAGGAATAATCACAAAAATACACACCGATTCATAAACTGAAGTGTACAAAAGTATTACTTAGGAGAAATCAGTGTGGAATGGTTTGCAAATTTAGAAGGCTGGCAACAAGCTTTAATGGCGACTACGTTTACTTGGCTGTTGACTGCGCTTGGCGCGTTGCCCGTCTTTTTCTGTAAAAGCGTAGGTAAAAACGCTTTTTCGTTTATGATGAGTAGCGCTGCGGGAATAATGCTTGCGTCTACTTTTTTTTCGCTTCTGGTGCCTGCAATGGAAACCGCGACGGATTACGCGTTTTTAATACTTACGTCAGGCTTCGTCCTCGGCGGGCTAACTATTATTCTTACGGATATTATAACTTCAAAGCTGCATATATTTTCGGACAATGCGAAAAAGCAGAGTTGCGCCGTAATGTGTATTGCGGTAACGGTACATAATATTCCCGAGGGGCTTGCGGTCGGTATAGCTTTCGGTGCGCTTGCGCTCGGAAACGGCGTTGAGGCGGTAGCGGCGATTATGCTTGCTGTGGGAATAGGTATACAGAATTTCCCGGAGGGTATGTGCGTTGCTTTTCCGCTACGAGCAAACGGAATGGGCAGGTTTAAATCATTTTTTATCGGTCAGCTTTCGGGTGCGGTGGAAATCGTCGCGGGAGTGTTCGGTGCGTTCGCCGTAACGGTTGCAAGCGGAATTCTTCCGTATGCGCTTTCGTTTTCTGCCGGAGCAATGGTGGCGGTTGTCTGCTCTGAGCTTATTCCGGAAAGTTTTGCGGCTGGCAAGGTTAAGGCAACGCTGGGCGTGACATTCGGTTTTGCTTTGATGATGATACTCGACCTTGCGTTCGGTTAAACAAAATAAAAGCAGCGGCTTATGTCGCTGCTTTTTAAGTTAAAATTTGGGAATAATTAGCCGATATTATTCCCATTATATTTGTATGGAAAATAAAAGGACTGCGATAGTCGTCGGCGGAAGCTCGGGAATAGGCTGCGAAACCTGCGCCAAGCTCGTAAGCCGTGGCTGGAACGTAATCAATATTTCCCGGACGCCGTGCAAAATATCCATGATAAAAAATGAAATTGCCGACGTGGTTGCGGGTAGTACGCTTGCGGACGTAATCACACGCACGGGCGAAGCGTGCGGCAATATCGATGCTATCGTCTACTGCGCCGGCTTTTCGATGGCGGCGCCCATCGAGTGTGCTAAGGAATGCGATTACAGGTACCTGTTCGACGTAAATTTTTTCGGTGCCCTCAAAGCAATTCAAGCGGTAATTCCTTTTATGAAAGTTAAGGGCGGCAGGATAGTTCTGGTAGGCTCTCTCGGCGGCGATTTGCCGATACTTTTCGACTCGTTTTATTCGGCATCGAAGGCGGCTCTCGAAATGCTTGCGCGCGAGGCTTATCTCGAGCTTAAACCGTACAAAATAAAGGTAACGGCATTTTTGCCGGGCGGCACGCGGACGGAATTTACTTTCAAGCGCAAGGTTTATTCCGCAGATGAAAATATGACTTATTCCCAAAAGGTAACAAGCGCAGTCGAAGCGCTTGCCGACATAGAGCAGAGGGGTATGTCGGCTTCGAGAGTCGCGGACGATATTTTAAAGGTGTTGTATGCGGACAAGCCGCCCGTGGTCAAGGCAAGCGGTTTTAAAAATTCGGCTTACAGAATAATGTCGCATGTTATGCCGGAAAAGGTTACTCTTTATTTTGACGACAGGATGTACAGACAATGAGAAAAGAAATTGATTTGACGCGCCGTGACGAGCGTGAAAGCTTGGTTAAAAATATTAACGAATCAGGGGTTAAAAATGACAGGCAAGACAAAGGAAAATTATAACAGCAATTATCTTAACTACGTTAAAACCCAAATACCGCCCACGCGGCATTTCAAAAACTGTCTTTCCGCTTTCGGGGTCGGCGGCTTGATTTGCTGTATAGGTCAGTTTATAAGATTTATGCTGGAATATATCGGGTTGTCAGGTGACGAGCTTGCGGGGACAACCTCGGTCGTGCTTATATTTCTCGGTTGCCTTTTGACGGGACTCGGCGTATACGACAGGATAGGCAGATATGCGGGCGCAGGCTCTATCGTTCCTATAACGGGATTCGCAAACAGCGTGACCTCGCCTGCAATAGAATTTAAAACGGAGGGTTGGATTTACGGGATGGCTGCAAAGATGTTCACCGTAGCGGGCGCAATCGTCGTATTCGGGGTTATCTCGGGCGTTATCGTAGGTCTGATATATTATTTTATTTAATGAAAAAAGGTAATACTGTTTTTTTTAAAAACAAACCCAGAGTAGAATCCTTTGCGGCGGTTTGCGGCAGCAAGGAAAAAGAGGGGATTATAGGTCAGTACGCCGATATTGCTCTTGACGACGATATGTACGGCGAAAGCACATTTGAAAAAGCGGAGTGCAAGATGCTCACCACGGCAATTTCCCAGTGCATGGAAAAGGGAGGCAAAAGCGAAAAGGACGTAGATGTTCTGCTTTCGGGCGACTTGCTAAACCAGATAATTTCCGCAAGCTTTGCCGCACGTGATTACGATTTACCGTTTTTGGGCGTGTATTCTGCGTGTTCCACTATGTCGGAAAGTATCATGCTTGCTGCAATGCTTGTAAATGCGGGCTACGTAAAGCGCGCAATCGCCGCAACGGGCAGCCATTTTGCCTCGGCTGAAAGACAGTACCGCTATCCGCTTGAATTAGGCTGTACTCGACCTCCTCAATCTCAGTGGACCGTTACGGGTGCGGGCGGTTGTATGATTGCGGCCAAGGACGAAGGTGTAAAGATAGTCAGTGCGACTATGGGTAAGGTGTGTGATTATGGCGTTACCGACGTGAACAATATGGGGGCGGCTATGGCGCCCGCGGCGGCGGATACAATAATTCAGCATTTGAAGGACACAGGCACGCAGCCTTCCGACTACGATATGATTCTTACGGGCGATTTGGGTGCGCTCGGTAGTCGAATAGTCAAGGATTTAAGCTGGGAAAAGGGGTATGATATTTCAAAGGTTCATGTCGACTGCGGCGAAATTGTTTACAAGGTTATAGAAAGCGAGTTTCAGGGCGGTAGCGGCGCTGGCTGTTCGGCAATAGTGTTTAATTCGTACGTACTCAAAAAGATGCAAGCGGGACTTTACAAGCGAATTTTGTTTGCGGCTACTGGTGCGCTACTTTCAACTGTTTCGTCTGGACAGGGCGAAAGTATCCCCTGCATAAGTCATGCGGTGGAATTGGAGTTATAATTATGGGACAGGAAATTTTAATGATAGCTTTGGCGTATCTGAAAGCCTTTGCCGTGGGTGGAAGTATATGCCTTATAGCGCAAATTATAATAAACTTTACCGACCTGACCGCAGGTAAAATTCTGGTTTACTTTATGCTTGCAGGGGTTGCATTGACGGCTATCGGTGTTTATCAGCCGCTTGTCGACTTCGCCGGCGCGGGGGCGACTGTTCCTATTTCGGGCTTTGGTTACCTCCTTGCCAACGGCGCGATGAAGGGGGCGGAAAAAGGATTTTTCTATGCTGTTACGGGTTCGCTGTCGGCGGCAAGCGCGGGCGTGACCGCAGCGGTTGTGTTCGCGTTTATAATGTCTTTAATTTTTAAATCAAGAACTAAGCGCAACTGACATACAATATTGTATGGCGAAGAAAAACCGAAAATTTAAGCGTTTCAAAATTATATTCGTGCTTATCTGTTTTTTAACGATAGGCACGCTTATATATTTTCAGCGTAACGTGACGCGCGTGCTTATATCGATAAGCGAGGCGACTATTCGTTCGATTACCACGGTAGCTGTCAACGATGCGATTTATTATACGTTGAATGATGCGATGAGGTACGACGACCTTATCAGTATCGAGCGCGACGGCGACGGCAACGTAACGTCGATTACTACGGACAGTCTCAAAATAAACAGAATTGCGCGAGATACCGCTTATCTTTCGCAAGAGAATTTAACCAAAATGAGCGAGGCGGGAATCATGGTCCCGCTCGGCGCGTTGACGGGAATAGAAGCGCTTGCGGGTTTCGGACAGAAAATAAACATAAAAATAATTCCTATAAGCAATGTGGAATGTCGCTTCGTTTCAAAGTTCAGACAGGCGGGAATTAACCAGACTCTTCATTCTCTGTATCTTGAAATCGTTTCGGATATTTCTATTATTTTACCGTCGAAAAGCACTAACCTTGCTTCGACTATCGAGGTTCTTATATGCGAAAGCGTAATTACGGGTAAAATTCCCGATACTTATCTCAACGCCTCGCTTGCGGGGTCCGACAGCGCGCTTGTACCGAAAAAATAGCCGTTTACGAATTTTTCGTAAACGGAATATTTATATTAATGCCGTTGGTGTTGACTTGTTTTATCTTTTATGATAAAATAATTCATAATACGATAGAAATTTTAGCAGGTATGCGGTGATGAAACGTATCACGAAATATATTTACGCTATCATTGCGCTTATAGCCATGGCGACGGTCGGAATAGTCGTCGGAATTTATTCGGTGGTTATAAGCAATATAGTGGAAAATACTACCATAGATAATATCAGCGAAATAGTAACGCACGACAGAAATTCTATTACTATGTTCGTTGAATATAACTGGGCAAATCTTAAACGGGTGGGCGAGCGATTGAAGCGCCATGCAGGCGAGCTGCGGGACGTTGCGCTTATTAACGAGTATCTCGGGCACGAAGCTTACGAGTCGAGCTTTGACAAAATTTTCCTGTTAATGGAGGATGGCTCTTACTATACCGACATATCATACAGGGACGAGCACACGCACGATTATTATCCATTCAAAGATTTGTTCGACGGCGAGAACGACAAGGTTATCGGATTCGGTAAAATACCGGTAATGAGCTCTGATACTGCGGTTATTTACGGTTATAAGCTCAACGAACATGATGTTCTTGCAGACATTACTATCGGCGAAAGCCGCAAAAAGGTTTCGGGCGTAATAGGAATAAGCAAGCGCTCTACGATAGTCGAGGGGTTGGTAATAGAAAGCTTCGTGGACGATGACGGAACCGTCCGCGGGTACAGCTCGCTGGTCAATTATAACGGCGATTACATAGTCGACAGATACAATACCGCAAGTTCGGACGTTGACAATCTGTTCGAGCAGGTTGCCGAAAGCTCTGACTCGGATTTGACTGCCGAGCAGGTAGAAGAAAAAATCAAGAACGGCGAAACTTTCTGGTTTTATCAGGAAATCGGTGGCGTTCGCAGGTTAAATTATTGCAGTCCATTGAACGGCGACCTGGGTTGGTATTTTTTGTTGTCGGTTGACGACGATGCTCTTGACGAACAAAGCGTTTCATTTGTGAAAATGGTTGTCGTTGCGCTGAGTATAGTAGTTCTTATAAGTATTGCCGCGTTGGTAATAATTCTTATTATGCAGAAGAAGACCGCAAAGGCGTATGCTCAAGAAAAGGCGCAAAGCGAATTCCTTTCGAATATGAGTCACGAAATCCGTACGCCTTTAAACGGTATTATCGGACTCAACTATTTGATGATTAACGCAGTCGACAATCCCGAAAAGCAAAAGCTTTTCAGAGAATGGCTGACGAAATCGCACCGAACAGCAAATTATTTGCTGTCGTTAATCAACGACATTCTTGATATATCCAAGCTGCGCGCAGGCAAGATTGAAATCGCGCAGGAGCCCGTGCTTGTAGAGGCTATTGTAGACTCGATCTATTCTATGCAGTGCGAAAATATTACGAGCCGGGGAGTAGAGTATATAACCGACGCGAATATTACCGTACCCTGTATTATCGGTGACGATATGCGCATAAAGCAGGTGCTTATGAATATTATAGGCAACGCTGCAAAATTTACCCCTGCGGGCGGTTGGATAAAGCTGACCGTAAAGCAGGAGCTTGCCGACGAAAACCGCGTTATAACATCGTTTATCTGCGAGGACACTGGCTGTGGTATGAGCAAAGAATTCGTTGCAAAGATATTCGATAAATTCACTCAGGAGCGTAACAGCAATTCTTCGTCTACAAAGGGTACAGGTCTCGGTATGACTATAAGTAAGCTGCTTGTCAACGCAATGGGTGGCGAGATAAAGGTGGAAAGCGAGCTGGGTAAGGGCAGTAAATTTACTATTACCATACCTGCGGAAATATCGGATATTCCCGATTATATGAAGTATAACGTGGATGACGAGGCAAATCGCATTGCGGGTAAGCACGCAAAGGATTTCAAGCGCATTAAGGTGCTTATTGCAGAAGATAACGACTTGAACGCAGAAATTCTAACCGAAATTTTACACGATGCAGGTTTTAACTGCACTCACGCGCCTAACGGCAAAGCTGCGGTTGAAACATTTGAAGAGTCTGCTATAAACGAATACGGCGTCATTCTTATGGATATGCGTATGCCGGTGCTCGACGGTTGCGAAGCGGCAAGCGCAATAAGAAAACTTGACAGGGTAGACGCAAAGACTGTGCCCATACTCGCTTGTACGGCAAATACATTCCAGGAAGATAAGCTGAAAGTGTTTGACAGCGGTATGAATGATATTCTGACAAAACCTATCGACGTTAAGATACTTTTGCGCAAAATGGAATGTATAAGAAACGGCAAGAACTCCGACGGTAGTGAAAAGGAGGAGTCGTAAAATGATTAAATCGGTTAAAAAAATTCTTTCATCGCTTTTAATTGCGTTTTTTCTGTTGCTTGCATGCCTGCCTTGGTTTGTTGGTTGTGGCGAAAAGTCGGTCAAAGAAATAACTATTAAGGTCCCGCGCTCAAGCACGCTTAATAGCGTTGCACGCCCTGATTTGGAAAGTGTAACCGCTCTTTTGACACACGCAAGCGAGGATTTTGCGGCGCAGTACGGCAAGGAAATCAAAGTCAAGGTGGTTGAATTTGAGTCGGGTGAGGAAACCAAAGCGGTTTATAACACTTTCGGTACGCCCGACGCGGCGGATATTCTTTACGACAGCTTTTTTAATATGAGCTCTTTTATCCATACAGGCAATGCCGTTCCTCTCGACGATATTTTATCCGACGAAATGGCTAAGGATTTGAATTCAAAGTATGTGGATAACGGACGCTTCGATAAAAAGCTGTATATGATGCCTTATATGGTATCGCAGAATATTCTTATCTATAACAAGCAACTACTCAGGCAGTGCGGACTGGAGGCTTATATCGGTGAGAACGGAGCCATATCCGACTGGCCGATTGAAGACTGGACGGCAATACTCAACACGCTTGCCGAAAAACTGCCTACGGGGTACGTTCCCACTATGATGTATGCAAAGGACAATGAGGGCGACACGCATATAATGACGTTGCTGCGCTCGTACGGCAGCGATTTGTTCGACGAGGACGTAAATTTTAAGCTTGACGGCAAAGCGGTAGAGGCGTTGCGCTGGATTCAGAACGGAGTAACAAACGGTTGGTATTTGCCCGTTCCTTATTTTAAAACTATGTCGGATAACAGCAGTAAGTTTAAAACGGGCGAAATGGCGTTTTTCAACTTCAATTCGGCGGGTCCCATGTACCGCAGCGTTATTGCCGAAGGGGGGTTGGACAAATACGGATTTGTCAATTATCCCGGAAACAACTGTACCTTCTTTTGCGAGGGGTTCGAGATTTTTGATAACGGCGACAGCGAAAAAATAGAAATAGCAAAAGATTTCGTTAAATACTTCTATGCAACCAATAAGTGGATGGAATGTTCGGCAGGAAGTATTCCCGTAAGCACTAAAGTGCTTGAAAAGTATGAGGATAAGATTCTGCTGCTCGACGCGTTTCTGGATAACGCTGTAAACGAGGTCGATTTCAGAAGGAACCTTCCTAACTGGCAGGGCGCCGACAATTCCGTCGGTAGCGTATTCCATAAGGAAATAGCAAATTTGCTAATCCGTGACGCGAACGGCAATTTTGCGCTTACGCCCGAGGAATGTGCAAGAATTCTTGAAATCAAACTTAACGAAGCAATAAACAGCGGTAGGACCAACAGTCACCCGCACGACTAAAACAGAGCTTTAATTGTTTTTTTAATTGACGGTACGGTAAACAGTAATTTAACGTTGCCTGTTTAAACAATAAAGAATTAACATTTCTGATAGAGAGGTGCGATATGGGTATTTGGGATACATTGATTGTTTTACTGTTAATTGCACTAACATTGCCTATTGTTTTTTCGTTTTTTTGGTTTTTTAAGGTTCGCGGCGAAAAGAAAATTTCATCTCAAGAAGTTATTCGCACTCGTCCACCTAAGACACTTTCTGGATTTTTTCTTGGCTTTGCATTTGTTGTGCTTTTGGGCGGTATAGCGGCTATTATTTATTGTTGTGTTTCAGATAGTGAAAACACAACTGTTTCGGCGATAATTGCAATATCAGTGTGTGCTGCAGCTTTCTCGGTGCTTGGTTTTTTTGGATATGCATTTGTTCGCTTTAACTATGTGGTTTCGGATACTGGGGGAATATTTGCATATCGACTTTTTCGAAAAAAAAGATATTATCGTTATGAGGATATTGGCTACTTTAAAGATACTATTAATTTGGGTATGATGGGGGGTGTGATAGGTTATGACAAAAACAATGCTAAAATTTTCGCTATAGAAGCAGTTCATATAGGCGCTTCGGCTGTTGCACAACGATTACGTGAGCACGGAGTTCAAGAAATATTATAAAAAGGGACTTAATCTAACTAGATAGTATTTATACGCTAAATTTCAGTTTATCGCTATAAACTTTAAAAAATAACCCGCTAAATTACAACTGATATGCACCCCAAAAGTTAGACAAACATTTGGAGGTGCATAATTTATGTCAAGGAAGAAAGAATTTAACGCAAAGTAATCGCCAACGAACGTATTATTTTAAAACTGAAAATGAGTCCTGTGCAATACCGAACTCATTCACAATTATAATTATTTATTTTTTTGTCCAAACTTTGGGGTTCACTTCACTTTGGTCGGGTTGTTTTTTTATCTTAGCGTTATATTCATTTTGAATTTAAGGTTGTTAAGTATCTTTTTTACGTATCCGTCAACCTTGTCGTCGATGGGTTCGTCCTTAGGGGTGAAAGTGATTTTGAACGCCATGCTCTTTTTATTTTTTTCTATCTGCTCGCCTGCGTATATATCGAAAAGGTGCACGTCGGTCACGTATTTGCACGCGGAATAAATTTCCTTTTCTATTGCGCCTGAGGTGACGCCCAAATCGCAAATCAGTGCCAAATCGCGAGAGTATTCCGCAAACTTCGGAATGGGAACGTATTTTAACGGTTTGGAAAGCTTTTCAAGCGCTTCGTAGTCAAGCTCGGCTATTACAACGGTTCTGTCAATTGCAAGCTCGTCCGCAACGGTGGGGGCGAGGATTCCGATATAGCCGACGTAATTTTCACCGCACGTAATTTTAGCAGTTTTCCCGGGATGCAGGAAAGGTTTTTCGAATGACTCGTATTCGAATTTGATATTCAGGTGTGCTGCAATATTGTCTATAACGCCCTTTAAGTGGAAGAATGTGCAGCTACCCCACATTCCGAGACAAAGCGTTTTTCTTTCAACGGGGAAGTTTTTTATAGGCAGGTCGCCCGCAAGATATATCTTCGCAAGCTCGAACAGCTTTCCGTTCATGTTTCCGCGGCGCAGATTTCGTACAATTACGTTGACCATAGAAGGAGCGAGGGTGGTGCGCATTACGGATAAATCCTCGCTTATAGGATTGAGTATTTTTATTGCTGCGCGTTCTGGACTGTCGCTGTCGAATTTCAGCATATCGAAATCTTTTTCGGAAATAAACGAGTAGCTTGAAATTTCGTAAAGCCCCTTACCGACCAGCACGTCTTTAATCTTGTTCTCAGCCTTTTGCCTTTCGCTGAGCCCGCCGCTCGTTACTGCTGCGGTGGGAATAAACGTCGGAGTTATGTGATTGTATCCGTACATTCTTAGTATTTCTTCCGCGATGTCGGGGTAGTCGTCGACGTCCTCCCTGTAGCGAGGAACGGCAAGCTTCATCGTATCGCCGTTTACTGTAACTTTGAAATTAAGGCTTTTTAAAATACTTTCCATTCTCTCTGCGGGTACGGTAATCCCCAACAGAGCGTTAATTTTGTCTATGCTTACGGTCAGTTGTTTTTCGGCAGTATTAGAATACTCGGTTTTAACGTCGACGTGCACTTCGGTCACTTTTCCGCAGTACAGCGCGTCGATTAAATGCAGCGCCCTCAGCATAGCCGTTTCAACCGTATATTCGTTTACGCCCTTTTCGAAAATCGCCGAAGAATCGGAGTGCTGCCCTAATGCTCTAGCGGTGCGCCTTACGTTGTCACGTGCGAATTTTGCGGCTTCGAAAAGGACCTCGGTAGTGTCTTCGCGTATTTCGCTGTTCAACCCGCCCATAATTCCCGCAAGCGCACACGGCTTCGACGCGTCGCAAATGACTAAATTTTCGCTGTTCAGCTCGAATTCGTTTTCGTCGAGCGTGACAATTTTTTCTCCGTTTTCAGCTCTGCGTATATTTACAGTCGCGCCGTCGAGCGTTCTCATATCGAATGCGTGCATGGGCTGTCCCTGCTCGAGCAGGACAAAATTAGTTATGTCGACCACATTGTTGATGGAACGAATTCCGCAAAGAGCAAGCTTCCTTTTGAGCCATGCGGGGGAGGGGGCGATTTTTACGTCTTTCACGTAATGCGCTATATATCTTGGGCAAAGCTCGGGTGCGGAGTTCGTAATGTGTACGGACTTTTCGCTATTTACCGTTTTGAAGGAGCAATCGGGAATTTTTATCTGTTTGTTTAAAACTGCGGCAACCTCGCGCGCAATACCGTAAATGCTTTGGCAGTCGGGGCGGTTTGCCGTAATCGAAATATCGAAAATGTAGTCGTCAAGGCCGAGCTCGTGCTTGACGTCATCGCCGTTTTTAAGTGCGGCGGGTAAAAGTAAAATTCCGTTACAGTCAGCGCCCTCGTACATATCGCCGCTAACGCCGAGCTCCACACCCGAGCACAACATTCCCTCTGAATCGATACCGCGAAGCTTTCCTTTTTTAATTGTCATAACGCCTTCGACCGTAACGTGGTCTTTTGCGGTTGCGTACACCGTCGCGCCTACAAGCGCGCAGGGTGCCTTTATGCCTTTTTTTACGTTGTCTGCGCCGCAGCAAATTTGGAAGATGCCTTTTTCGCCGCAGTCAACCTTACAAACGGAAAGGTGTGTCCCCTCGACTTTTTCACATTCGATAACTTCGCCGACTAGTACACCCGAAATATCTTTACCTATTTCAAGCAGTTCTTCAACCTCGAACCCGCACGAAAAAAGCTTATCCTGAAGCTCTTTAGCGGTAACATCTATATCTACGTAATCTTTAAGCCAACTTAAAGGTGCTTTCATAATTATTTCTCCTTAACCCTTGAACTGTTTTAAAAAGCGCGTGTCGCCGTCATACAATAGCTTTATATTGTTAATGCCGTACTTAAACATTGCAATTCTTTCTATTCCTAGACCGAACGCAAATCCGGTGTATTCGTCTGGGTTTATTCCACAGCCCGCCAAAACATGTCTGTTAACCATACCTGCGCCGCCAAGTTCTATCCAGCCCGTGCCCTTACAAAGTCTGCAACCCTTACCACCGCATTCGAAGCAGCTTACGTCAACCTCGACCGACGGTTCTGTAAAGGGGAAGTAAGAGGGGCGAAGTCTGGTTTTAACTTCATTCCCGAATATTTTTTTAACGAATTCGTCAAGCATGCCCTGTAAATCGCATAGAGTAAGTCCTCTGTCGACAACGAGCATTTCCAACTGCGAGAACATAGGGGAATGGGTGGCATCGTCGTCGCTGCGGTATACCTTACCCGGTGAAAGTATCTTTATGGGCGGTTTTTTATTTTCCATAACCCTAATCTGTCCCGATGACGTCTGCGTTCTCAAAAGCAGGTTTTCGGCAAGGTAAAACGTATCTTGCATATCCCGCGCAGGGTGGTCCTTGGGGGTATTCAGTGCGGTAAAATTATAATAATCGTTCTCTATTTCGGGGCCCTCGAATATTTCGAAACCCATTCCGAGGAAAATATCTATCAGCTCTCTCGTAACGAGTGTAGTGGGGTGATAGGCGCCGTCGGACACAACCTGACCGGGCATCGTTACGTCAATCTTTTCTTCGGCGTATCTCTTTGCAAGCTCTATCGTTTTCAAGCCGCTTTCAAGCTTGTCGAATCGCTCTTCCGTCCACTGTCTCAATGCGTTCAGAAGCTTGCCCATATTGGGGCGTTCCTCGGGCGGCACGTCGCGCATATTCTTCATAAGGGAAGAAATTTCGCCGCTTTTGCCAAGAAATTTCATCTTTATTTCCTGCGCGGTGCGACTGGATTTAATTTCCTTGACCGTGTTTTCGATTTGTTCTTCGATTTGTTTGATTTTTTCCTTAATATCCATAAAAACCTCATAAAAATATAATCGCCCCGTGTCAACACAGGGCGATTCAATTCGCTGTACCACCTGATTTCGCGGCATAAGCCGCCTCGTTCTATCCTTAACGCGGAATTACGGAACGCATTACTTGAAAATCTTTCACGTGTTCGGCTCGCGAGTGAATAACGGTTTTCATTCTTTAAAGAACCTTTCAGCCCATCGGATTCTTCTCTCTGAAAAGAACGGTTAAAACCGTCTGTCTCGGTCAACGCTTTTAAAATTAATACAATTATATTAGATAGGTAAAATAAAGTCAACGCTTTTTATAGGTATATTTTACCGCCGTGGCAATCGTAAGCGACGATTGCGGGAAAATCTTCCACGTAAAGCTCAAAAACGCCTTCGGATAAAAGGTCGTCGAAGGCTATAAGCTCGCTCCGTTTTATTTTGCTCGCGTATAGCGCGCCCGCCCCGCCTATTGCGGCGAAGTACACGGCACGGTTTTTTATAAGCGCGTTGCGCACATCGTCAGACATTTCGCCCTTGCCGATAATCGCGGCAATCCCGCTATTCAATAGCCGCGGGGCAAATGCGTTCATACGCGCGGAAGTTGTCGGACCGCAGCTACCGGAAGGCATATCTGATTTAGCGGGGCACGGACCGGCGTAATAGATTACGCTGCCTTCGATTTTAAACGGAAGATTTTTGTTGCCGTCAAGCAATTCGCAAATGCGCTTATGCGCGCAGTCTCTTGCCGTGAGCACAGTGCCCGATATTAACACGCAGTCGCCTGCTTTTAATTTTTCAGCCTCTTGCTTTGAAAGGGGCAGGGATATTCTTTTCATATAACCGCCTTTTGGCAGCGCACACAGTGGCATTGAATATTTACCGCTACAGGCAGACCCGCGATGTGTGTGGGCGCCCACTCGCAGGTTACGCCGAGAGCGGTAACTTTTCCCTGAAAGCCTTGACAGCCTATTCCTAGGGCATTAATTCTTTTAAGAGCTTCTTTTTCTATATAGGCAATATCGGCGCGTGCGCTCGGTATACCGATATCCCGCGCCAATGCTTTCTTAGCTAAATATGCACCCGTGTCGAACCTTCCGCCTTTGCCGACGCCGACGTAAACGGGCGGGCAGGGGCGCGAGCCTGCAAGCTTGACCGTTTCGACAATCACTTCGATTATTCCGTCCGTTCCCTGCGAAGGGGTAAGCATAAATATTTTGGACGTGTTTTCACTACCGAAGCCTTTGGGCATAAAGGTAATGCTTACGGTGTCCCCGTCGGTAATTTCGGTATGTAAGGCGGCGGGGGTGTTGTCGCCGGTATTCACGCGGGTCAACGGGTCACAAATCGACTGTCTGAAGCATCCGTCAGCGTACGCTCGTCGCGCGCCTTCGTTCACTGCTGATATAAGCGAGCCGCCTTTGATATATACTTCTTGACCGATTTCCATGATTACGACTGCCATACCGGTATCCTGACACACTGGGATATTAAGATTTTCTGCGGCGTCGCAGTTTTCGATAAGCGTTTTCAATGCAAACGCGCAGGTTTGTCCGTCTTCGTTTGCGTAGGCGGATTTCAGTGCCTTTTTGCAGGGCTCTGTCAACGAAACGCACGCTTTCAATGCAAGATTATAAATGCAGTTTTCAATAGCTTTACAGTCAATTTTTCGCATACCATAATTTTATAACATTTGGCGGTAAAAGTAAAATATTTGTTTACAATAATTTTTTTTTAAGTTATAATTGGATTATGGAAAATAATTCTAACACTTCCGATATGCAGACGGTCAACGTCGGACTTAATTCGAAGAACGGCGGTATTTCATTTAGCTTGCTGGCTATAATTTATTGTATATTTACCGCTGCGGCTTCGTTAGTGACGGCAATAATAGCTAAATCAATAATGGGCAAGTACGGTTATACCGAAATTTCAGAGGCGCTGGAACACGTTCAAAACACTGACGCATTCGTATACGTAAGCTATATGCTTACGCCGATAATGATTGCGCTTTGCGTGCTGTTTACGGTAAAACGCAACAGAATAAGTTTCGGTGCGGTATTTCCCGTTAAATGTAAGCCTAAATATTATTTAATCGCCGTACTGTTTATTTTCGGACTGCTTTTTTCCGTAAGCTATATAAACGGACTGTCAGTGGAATTTTTCAAGCTTTTCGGTTATAAGCCGAGGGAGTCGTCAAGCTATTTCCCCGATACCTCTGGCGGACTTATCGTGCCAGTGTTTATCGTAATTGCAATATTGCCTGCTTTTTTTGAAGAGTTGATGTTCAGGGGGCTGCTTCTTAATTGTTGCGAAAACGGTATGGGAAGCATAAGGGCGATACTCGTTACCGGTTTTTGCTTTTCTCTTTTCCACACCTCGCCGGAACAGACGGTTTACCAGTTTATAGCAGGCTGCGCGTTTGCATTTATTGCGGTGCGTTCGGGCTCGGTTCTGCCGTCTGTGCTGATGCACTTTATAAACAATGCGCTTATAGTAATTTTCAATGCGTGTAATCTTTTCGACGCGTCGGGAAACCTTATTATGCCGAATACGGCGTTTATAATTGTTACGGTCCTTTCCTCGCTGTCTTTCGTGGGAGCAGTCGTGTGGCTGGTGTTGGATAAGACTGCAATCAAAAAGTGTGAAAAGGGCGGTGTGAAGGCGTTTTTCTCTTATGCGTCTGTTGCAATCGGCGCACTGGGGATTCTCTGGATATTGCTGCTTTTCGGGGTTTCGTAATGCAGAAAATAAATATCGTCTGCGTCGGTAAAATAAAGGAAAAATTTTACGTTGACGCCATAGCGGAATACGTTAAGCGCTTATCTCGGTTTGCCAAGGTGGAAATTCGCGAAGTGGCGGAATGTAGAAACTTAAACGAAGAAGCAGAGCTGATTTTGAAAGCTGCTCGCGGGAAAATTATCGCGCTTTGCATAGAGGGCAAAAAATATTCAAGTGAAGAGTTTGCCGCATACGTGCGCGGTCTTACCGACTTCGGCAGCGAGTGTACCTTTGTTATCGGCTCTTCGTGCGGGCTTTCCGACAGCGTCAAGAACGCAGCGAGCTTGAAACTTTCGTTTTCGGATATGACTTTTCCGCACCAGCTGATGCGTGTTGTTCTCGTCGAGCAAATATATCGCGCGTTTATGATAAACGGCGGAGGCGAATATCACAAATAGTTTCGGAATATTCTATTGTGTGATATACGAAGCTATAGAAAAATTTTATAACGGTTACGACGGAAGAAAATGCGTAATAGGCTATTCGTTGAAGTGTAAGGACATATTTGCTTTTCATATCGGCGACCCTACGGGCAGACAGTTCATTTCTACGTACGCAATACACGGTAGAGAGTGGATAACCGCAAAGCTTGCCTTAAAGCATATAAAGGCGGGGGTGAAGAAGGGGGGCGGTTGGATAATTCCGCTAGTCAATCCGGACGGCGCTGCAATCAGCGAAAGTGTGAGAACCATGTGGAAGGCGAACGCGCGCGGTGTGGATTTGAATTGCAATTTCGACGCCGATTGGGGCAGCGGCAGGCTTAATACCAAGCGTCGCGGCGGTGAAAACTGTATAGGCGACAGTCCGTTTTCTGAAAGCGAAACGCGTGCTTTAAAAAATTTTACACAGAAAATCCGACCGTACGTCACGTTCAGCTTCCACACCAAGGGCGAGGAAATTTACTGGCAGTACAACGGGCTAGGCGATAAGCGTGGCGCGGATATACTCGCGGAGGCGACGGGTTATAAACCAGTAATAATATACGGCTCGGCGGGAGGATATAAGGACTGGTGTATTCAGAAACTGAAAATTCCCGCATACACGATAGAGTGCGGCGCGGACAGTCTGGAACACCCTATAACCGATATACGCAAGCTTAAAAGGTGCTTTAACGCGCTTAAAATATTTACGGAAAATTATGCAGAATAAATTTATGTTAGCCGCGCTGAAATGCGCGCAGCAAGCCTTTGATGACGGCGAGGTGCCGATAGGCGCTGTGGTCGTTGCCGACGGAAAAATTATTTCCCGCGGGCACAACCGCCGCACGAAAAGACAAATTGCAACCGCGCACGCCGAAATAGAGGCAATAGAAAAGGCGTGCAAAAAACTTAACAGCTGGCGTTTGCCGGAGTGTGAACTTTACGTTACTCTCGAACCGTGTCCTATGTGTATGGGGGCAATGCTCAACGCGCGAATTAAAAAAGTTTACTTCGGCGCTTACGAGGCGAAGGGCAGGTCGCTTACGGAGCAGCTTGCCGAGGCGAATCTCGTCAACCATAAGATAGAGGTCGAAGGCGGAATAATGAAGGAAGAGTGCGCGGGCATACTTTCCGCATTTTTTTCTCAAATGCGTGAAAGAACCAAACAGTGACCGATACTTCGGCTTTTTATTTGACTTTGCAGCGATATAATAATAAAATATAGTCAGTATCTTTCGCGGATTTACTTTAAGAACCTTCGGGAGGATTATTCTATTAATGATTAATCACGGCAGCGAAATCAAAATTTTTTCAGGCTCCTCGAATAGACCGCTTGCGGAGGCTATTGCCTCTAAGCTTAACACTTCGTTGGGTGAAATGGAAATAACGCATTTTTCCGATGGCGAAATTTACGTGCGCTACGATGAATCTATTCGCGGTAAGGATGTGTTTTTAATTCAGTCCACGGGTGCACCCGTCAACAACAACCTGATGGAGTTGCTGATAATGATTGATGCCGCGCGCCGTGCAAGCGCGGGCAGAATTACTGCGGTAATACCGTATTTCGGATATGCAAGGCAGGATAGAAAGGCGCGCTCGCGCGAGCCGATTACTGCAAAACTTGTTGCAAACTTGATTACCTCCGCCGGTGCGGACAGGGTTATGACTATGGATTTGCACTGCCTGCAAATTCAGGGCTTTTTCGATATTCCGCTCGACAATCTCGTCGGAGGACCCACGCTTTATAACTATTTTAAACCCAAGGTCGACGACGATTTTGTGGTAGTTTCTCCCGATATTGGCTCGGTTGCGAGGGCGAGGAAGGTCGCTACTCGTATGAATGCGAAGATGGCTATAATAGATAAGCGCCGTCCCAAAGCCAACGTAATGGAAGTTATGAACATTATCGGTGAGGTAGAGGGCAAGAATTGCCTTATGGTCGACGACATGATTGACACCGCAGGGACTATGACGCAGGGCTCGATAGCTTTGAAGGATGCGGGGGCAAAGGAAATTTACGGTTGCTGTTCACACGGGGTGCTGTCGGGCGCGGCGATAGAAAGACTTTCCAAATCGCCGATAACGCAGCTTGCAATTTTGGATACAATCAATATTCAGAAGGATAAGCTGTTGCCTTTCTTTAAAATAATTTCTACTGCGCCGATATTTGCGTCGGCGATAGAAAATGTTTATCTTGACAGGCCCATGTCAAAAATATACGATTAAAATTAAGAATCGCCGCAGTAATTGCGGCTGATTTTGGTTTTGGAAATATGAAAATTATTGTAGGACTCGGCAATCCCGAGGAAAAATATTTAAAGACCTTTCACAATATGGGTTATATAGCCGTCGGTGACGTTGCTTCAAAGCTTAACGTCAAGTTTAAAAAAAAGGAATGCGAGGCATTCACCGCAGAGGCTAATGTCAACGGTGAAAAGGTCATTCTTGCCAGACCCGTTACTTATATGAACAACAGCGGAAGGGCGGTTAAACAGCTTTTGGCAAAATATCGCGCGTCCGTTTCCGATTTGATAGTGTTGTACGACGATTATGACATCGCCAAGGGCGGGCTCAGAATTCGTCCATCGGGAAGCGCCGGCACGCACAACGGTATGCGTTCAATCATTGCGGAAATCGGCACTTCGGATTTTACGCGTATCCGCATAGGCATACGTGACAGCGAAATAAATATCCCCATTATCAACTATGTTCTTGCCGAAGTAAGGCGCGATGATTACGAGCTTTTTATTTCCGTATGCGGCAGGGCTGCGGACGCGGCTATCGCCATAGCCTGTGGCAATCCTGTGGAAAAGGTAATGACAGAATACAATTTAAACGTAAAGGATTAAATTGAACGCAAACTTTTTTACTTACAAAAGTATGGGGACGGAATATACCGCCCTGCAAAACGACATCCGCCTCGGCACGCCGACGGCGGTTTTCGGCGTTTCGGACGCTCATAAATATTTAATAGCGTCGCTTGCCGAACGCAAAACTCTCTATATAACGGCGGACAGCGTGCTTGCAAACAAAGCGTACGCGTCTATCAGCGCGCTTTCGGGTAAAAGATGCGTGCTTTTACCGGCGAAAGACGAGGTAGTCCTTTATAAGGACGCGCTTTCGAAGGACGCCCTTTTTAAAAGACTTACCGCTATAGCTGAAATTATAAACGGTGCGGAAATAGTAATTTGCAATATCGAGGCTGCGATGCAACTGTTTCCTTCGCATCTTCCCTGTCTTGAATTTTGCGTGGGTAACGAATACGACTATCAATCTATTCCGCAAAAGCTTGTTGAAATGGGCTATACCCGCATGTATTCCGCAGAGAGCAAGGGTGCATTTGCGGTGCGCGGTGATATACTCGATATTTATCCGGTAAACAGCGAAGAGCCGATAAGGATAGACTTTTTCGGCGATACCGTCGAAAAAATCCGCCCTTACGACGCGGTTAGCGGCGAGCGGCTTAAAGAGCTTGAACGCATTACTTTGGTTGGCGCAACCGATGCAGTGTTTACTTCCGCAGACGTTGAGACTGTTAAAAACGCTTTGCGCGAAGGTACAAAGAAATGTGCCGACTCCGCTGCATACAATAGAGCGTGCACTATAGCGGACGACGTGAACATGAAATTCGAGTCGGGCATTCCGTTTGCGGGCGTATCTTTCGTAATGCCGCTTTTAGCGGGAACCTGCACGCTGTTCGACTTGCTTGGTGATGATACGCAGGTAATATTCGATGAGTGCAAGCTTATAAACGATATAATGAACGGCTTATATAAAGAGCACACCGAACGCGTGCGCGAGCTTAAAAGGGGAGGAGAGGCTTTCGATTTTTCGCTTGACCAGCTAATGGCGCCACAGACTTTGTCGGAAGAGTTTAAAAAATACCGTACTTTGGCTTTACAGACATTTACTACAAGCACGCAGTTTTTTCAGCCGCTAAAGACTTATAATTTCAAATCCGCGCCTTCACCGTCATATCTTAACTCGGTTCCGCAACTTATCGTCGATTTGAAGCACTGGCTTTCGAACGGCTACAGGGTGCTGATTTTTACGGGTAATTTGCAGCGTTCGGACAAGCTGTCCGAAATGCTTTCTGAAGAATATTTACCGCTTTATCCCGTTCCCGACAGGCTGGAAGCGCTTCACGGCGTTGCAGTAACATCGGAGGAAATGCCGCACGGCTTTATTATTCACGAAAGCAAATTGGTCGTTATCGGCGACGGTGATTTATACACCAAACCGGTGGCGAAGCGCATCCGAAAGAAGCGCGGCGATATGTTTACCGCGCCCGAGATAGGCGATTACGCGGTTCACGAAAAACACGGTGTCGGTAGAATTACGGGCACGAAAAAAATAGAAACTACAGATGGAATTAAGGAATACGTCGCTATCGAGTACAAGGGCGGCGACATTCTTTACGTTCCCGTCGAGCAGATGGACGTTCTGTCCAAATATATCGGCGACGGCAATCCGACACTTTCCAAAATCGGCGGCGCGGATTTCGATAGGGTGGTTGAACGAGTAAAAAAATCCATTCGCGCACTTGCGTTCGATTTAAAAAAACTTTATGCCGAGCGCGGCGAGAAAAGAGGATTTCGTTTTCCCGAGCATGCGGCAATGATGCGCGAATTCGAGGATGCGTTTCCTTATGATGAAACCTACGACCAGCTGGCGTCAATAGAAGAGATAAAGGCTGATATGTGTTCGGATAAGGTTATGGACAGATTGCTCGTTGGCGACGTAGGCTTCGGTAAAACAGAGGTTGCACTAAGGGCGGTGTATCAGTGTATACTCGGTGGCAAGCAGGCGGCGCTTATGTGTCCGGGGACCGTACTTTCGGAGCAGCATTTCAATACCGCAATCGAGCGCTTTGCCGACTTCGGTGTTTGTGTTGAAAAGCTTAACCGCTTCAAAACGCCCAAGCAGCAGGCGGAAACGCTCAAACTCCTTGCGAACGGCGATATCGATTTTATTATCGGCACGCACAGACTGCTTTCCGAGGACGTGAAGTTTTACGATTTGGGACTTTTGGTTCTCGACGAGGAGCAGCGTTTCGGAGTAGAGCATAAGGAAAAAATCAAACACATCAAAAACGACGTCGACTGTCTTACGATGACAGCAACGCCGATACCGCGTACGCTGCACATGTCGCTTGCCGGTATAAGGGATATAAGCACTATAAGCACGCCCCCGCAGAAGCGCCTGCCTGTGCAGACCTACGTCGTGGAGGAAACGGAAACGCTTATCCGCGATGCGTGCATTAAAGAGTTGTCGCGCGGAGGGCAGGTGTTTATTCTCTATAACAGAGTGGAAACGATTTCATCTTTTGCCGGAAGAATTGCCGAAATTATTCCCGAAGGAAATGTTTGCTACGCTCACGGCAGAATGGATAGAGATGCGCTTGAAAACAGCGTATTCTCATTCTACCGAGGTGATAAAAATATTTTAGTAACGACAACTATTATCGAAAACGGCATAGACCTTCCGAATGCAAACACCATAATTATAATAGACGCGGACAGGCTAGGTATTTCCCAACTGTATCAGCTGCGCGGGCGCGTGGGAAGGGGTAGTCGCCTTGCAAACGCGTATTTTATGTTCAAGCCGCAGAAGGTGCTTACTTCGGATGCTGCCGAACGGCTTAAAGCTATTATGCAGTTTACCGAACTTGGTTCTGGCTTCAAGCTTGCAATGCGTGACCTTGAAATCCGAGGTGCGGGCAACGTCCTCGGTGCAGAACAGCACGGACACATGGATAAAGTAGGTTATGAGTTGTATTCAAAGCTTTTAAAAGAGGAGCTTACGGGCGAAAGCCAGTTTACTGCAGAGCTCGATATAAAGGCTACGGCGTACATACCGGAAGCGTATATCGAGTCGAGCGCAGGAAGAATGGATTGTTATAAACAGATTGCCGAAATCCGCACTGTCGAGGACTATAAAAGAGTTTGTCTGTCAATTGAGGATAATTACGGCTCAATGCCCGACGAGGTACTAAATCTTATGATTATAGCGGTTTTGAAGTCGCTTGCGGCTAAGTTCAACGTCAAAAAAATAGGTGTCGACGGTAACGAGGGGTCGTTGGAGCTTCCGTCAATCAATTCGCTCAAAAACGCAGGACTTAAAGCGGCGCTTGACAAATATTCTGACAGAACCTCGCTTTCTATGGCGAAAGCGCCGTCGGTTATATTCCGCCCCCATGCAAATCCCGCAAAAACGATGCTTGATATGACAAAATTTTTAAAATTTGCTTTAAGTTTTGTTTAAATTAATGCAAAATGATTTGCTTAAATTTTTTAGATATTATATAATTATCATTGATATTTTATATTAGGGTAATTGCGTTCGATTATTCTAACCTGACGGCAGGAGAACTTTATGAAGAAAAAAACGATTGCGGCTATTGCATTAACTTCGTGTCTGGCGCTTAGCGCTACGTTCACGGGTTGTTCGCTTGTTTCTACAAACAATAAGCTAGATATGGAACAGGTTATTGCACACGTCGATATTTCAAAATCCGACAAATTTGATACCGCCGAGCTTGAAATTTATAAAAGCGCGGTATCGTCGTCGCAGATAATAAAGAGGGAGCTTATTTCTTACTTCCTCAACGTCGGTTATTCGTATATACAGAATGGTTCGACTTACGAAGAGACCTTCAATATGCTTATCGACGCGCTCGTCGACAATGCTGTGCTCGTCCAGTATTCCACGGTTGAGTTGCTAAAAGCAAATACTTCGGTTCTTTCCGATTTTACGAGTGAAACCGACGAAGCTAAAAAGTATGAGTTGCTACTTGATAATCAAGAGATAAACCTTGCCACGTATAAGCTGTATTCTTCAATCAATTCGGCTATAGACAATTTTGAAAAGGATGTTATAGAAGAAGAGGACGGATACAAGGGAACTGCAACCAGAACTACTCCGACCAATCTAAATACCGAGCAGGATGATTATTATCCTTCTAAAACGGTTGACGGCAAAGAGGTCCTTGATTACGGTATATATACGGGTTACGGCGATTACACTCTTGCAAACAGCGGCGCCTATCAGGACGACGCTTTGGATGGAACAACCCGTTCGACACGTATTAAGGCTTACAACAGCTTTTTGAATAATCTGCGCCGCAACAACCTAGTTGACGGCGAAGCCGAAGCGGAAAATCTTACCGATATTCTTAAGCTCAATTATATACAGGTAGAATATGTTTCGCAGCTTGAATCGCGCATTATCAATAAATATTACGATATTTACGAGGAAGAGCAGGAAGATAAGCTGCTTACTGATAATTATATAGAAAACGTGTATAACGAAGTTTTGGCTTCGCAAACCGAAAATTACAGCAAGTCGGTTTCTTCGTTCGACAGCGCAATGAGCAGTATGTCGTCAAGCTCGTTTATCCTTTACTCGCCCGAAACGGACGACAGCGATTGGAATATCGAGTATGGCGAGAAGTTTGCGAAATTCGGTTTTATTTACAATATACTTCTGCCGTTCAGCTCGCGTCAGAGCATCCAGCTTAACGCGCTGAAAAGTATTCAGTCTGCCGACGGCGACGACAATTACTATTTTGCCGAGAGAAACAAGCTTTTAAAGAGCATTAAAACCGAGGACCAGCGTTCTGCTTGGTTCAACGGAGAAGAGGATTACAGCTTTAAGCCCGAAGAGGGTTTCGAGTATTACAGCGGCGGTAAAGATTATCGTAGCTATTTGTTCTTCGAGGATAATCTTACAGACAGTGAAGAGGGCGGAAGATACAAAAAGCTTCAAGCTTACGATGGCAGATATTCATATAACGGCCGCGTAATAGAAAACGAGGACGAAAGCTATACGCTTATTCCGAATAAGCTCGACATAGACGGTATGCTCAATGAATTTTCGGATTACGTTAATTATGTCGTCGGTTCTGACGTGGTCGAATATAAGAAGACTTCCGGCTATTACGACATTGAAAAGTTCGGCAAGATTGATAACGAGGACGAAATAGACTATTCCAAATTCATTTACGCGGAAGGCAAGGTTAAGTTCGATTTTGATAATAAAAATCTTATGAAACCCGATTCTGAACAGTATAAGGCAATGAGTGCGGTTAACGAGCTTCAGTTTGCCTATACTACCGACACCAGCGTTCTTTCTAACTATATCGGTTATTCGGTTACAGCGTACGATACCAGTTATATCAAGGAATTCGAATATGCGGCAAAGAAGGCTGTCGGTGACGGCGTAGGCTCGTTCTCGGTTTGCGCAGGCGACTACGGCTGGCATCTGATTTACGTTACAAATGTATTCGATGCTGGCGAGACCTACAAAAATCTTGACTGGGTCAACAACGTCAAGGTTGAGGGAACCTTTGAAAATCTGTTCTTTGAATGGATAAAGGGCAACGACCTTTCGGATATAAGCACTACACAGAGAACGAAAATTCTTAACGACTTTAATAAAGATACTACCGTTACAAAATATCAGAAAAGGTATCAAGACTTGCTTGATTTAGATAAATAATGGAAATCTGGCAGGCTATAGTATTAGGTCTTACTCAAGGATTAACCGAATTTCTGCCAGTATCGTCAAGCGGACATTTGGCGTTTATGATGCGAGTGTTCGGAATACAGCAGGGTGGATTGTTCTTTTCGATAATTTTGCATCTCGGAACATTGGTTGCCGTGTGCGTGGTGTATTACAGGGATATAATCGCGCTTTTTAAAAAGCCGTTTAAAACCTTGGGTTTTTTGGTAATCGCTTCGATACCCGCTGCGATAGTCGGCTTTTTACTCGAAGACGTGATAGACGAGCATTTGCTCGGCTCGGCTCATTTGGGAATAATACTCGCCGTATTCTTTACCGTAACGGCGTCTGTATTGTTTGTAACCGAAATTTTTGCAAAAAGGCGTCAAAACGAGCTTCCGCTTTGTTGGCGTACTATAATCCCTATGGGCGTTGCACAGGCAGTTGCGGTGCTTCCCGGAATTTCAAGAAGCGGTTCGACGATATGCGCCGGTACGTTTGCGGGCGGAAAAAGCGAAGAGGTTGCGAAATTTTCGTTCTTAATGAGTATCCCCGTAATTTTGGGCAGCTTCGTCGTATCGCTTGCCAAGGGACTTTATAAAGGCGAAATACAAGCCGACTTTGCCGCAAACGGCTCTGTATACGGTTGGTGCATAGCTCTCGGTTTTATAATTTCCGCGATTTCGGGTCTTGTTGCAATAAAAGTTATGCTTAAAGTAATTCAAAAGGCTAATTATAAGTGGTTCAGCTTATATCTCGTGCTTTTGGCAATAGTGTGCATAATTTTATATTGCTGCAATAGTTTTTAAAATACTTAAAAGAACGGTAAATAAACCGTTCTTTTTACTTGACAAATATTTTAGGGGGGGGGGTATAATTAAATGGAAAATTCTAAGGACGGAGTACAAATGGAAGAAATTTTGAAGGTAGAAAACTTAACTAAGACATTCAAGCTTTCAAAAAAACAGCAAAAGCTTGAGCGTACGCAGACCAAAGTCAAGGTGGCTGTGGATAAGCTGTCTTTTACGGCTTATAAGGGTGAAATATTCGGTTTGCTCGGTCCGAACGGCGCGGGCAAGACGACTACGCTCAGAATGTTGGCTACGCTTATTAAGCCGGACAGCGGAGACGCGTTTATTGACGGCAAAAGTATAATCACGCAGGAGGATGAGGTTCGCCGCAAAATCGGATTTTTGACCAGCGAATTAAAGCTGGAAGATTTTTTCACGCCGAACTATCTTTTTAACTTTTTCGGCGAGCTTTACGGAATGGAAAAATCAGTGATAGCCGAGCGAAGAAAACAGCTTTTTGAAAGGTTTGGCATCGATAAGTTTGCGGAAGTGAAATTTTCAAGCCTTTCAACTGGTATGAAGCAAAAGGTTTCGCTTGTGGTATCTATCGTTCACGACCCCGAGTTTATCATTTTCGACGAGCCGACTAACGGACTTGACGTGCTTACGGCGAAGGTGGTAACGGATTTTTTAACCGAACTGAAAAGTGACGGAAAAACGATAATTCTTTCAACTCATATTTTCAGCCTGATAGAAAAGCTTTGCGATAGAGTCGGTATAATAATAAACGGCAAACTTGCAAAAATAGACACGCTTGAAAATCTGACAAAGCAGAGCAGTCTTGAAGATACCTTTTTCGGCATTTACAAAGAGGTTGCGGGGGACATATTATGAGAAACGTAATAGCGGTTTTAAAAAAGGAATTTGCCCGTTTCTTTAAGGACAGAAGAATGGTAATGTCCATTTTCTTGCCAGGAATAATGATTTTTTTGGTATATACCGTAATGGGCACGGTAATGGCGGAGGTCAACAAGCCTGACGAAAATTATAAATATACGACCTACGTTGAAAATATCCCGCAAGATTCGGCACTGGCTGCGGTGCTGAACGCGACGCTTGATTTTAAGGAATACGAATCGGCGGATAAGGCTAAGCAGGCGGTTGCCGATGGCGAGCTGGACCTTGCCATTATATTTCCCGTAAACTTTAACGAAAACGCTGACGGCGAAGCAGTGCCGAACGTGAGCGTTTATTACAATTTGGCGAACGACAATTCTTCAAACGGTTTCACGATTGTAAGCAGTATATTCGAAGAATTTAAAAAGCCGTCGTTTACGGTCAATAACGGCGAAAACGGCAACCTTGCCGAGGACCGCGCGACCGTAGGCAAAATTCTTTCTATGATTATGCCCATGCTGATGTTTTCGCTTTTGGCGTCGGGCTGTATAGCGTTTGCGCCCGAATCGATTGCGGGCGAGAAGGAGCGCGGTACTCTTTCAACCGTACTGATTACACCCATAAAGCGGTGGCAGCTTGCCTTCGGCAAAATAATCAGTCTTGCGTGTTTTGCTACTTTAAGCGGACTTTCTAGCTTTATAGGCTTGATTTTATCGCTTCCTAAATTTATGAACGGAATAGTTTCGGGCGATACCATGATGTACTATTCGGTGGGCGATTATTTTATGCTGTTTGCCCTTATAATCTCGGTAGTTCTCGTAATAATTTCCGCGTTTTCGATAGTGTCGGCATTTGCAAAGACTGTAAAGGAGGCAAACTCGCTGATTGCGCCGCTTATGATTGTTATTATATTAATGGGTGTCTTTTCGATGTTTACGGCTACTCCTGCGCTCGGAATGTATGCAATACCGTTGCTCGGCAGCGGACTGGCGTTCTCGTCGATAATGACGTTTACGGTTTCACCGCTTGGCTTTGCACTGTCTGTTATTTCTAATTTGGCGGTGGCGGCGGTGCTTATCGTACTTTTAAGCTTTATGTTCAAAAGCGAGCGTATAATGTTCAACAGATAAAAAATTAACCGTCCGATAATCGGACGGTTATTTTTTAATAAGCTGTGCAGTCTTTTTTGCCGCAATATGCCGAAGCGTAAACTTTACAGGTGGCTACTTCAAAGCTACCTTATGGCACACCGAATTAGCTGTTTAGTGCTGCTATATCCCTATCCTGACACGGTTCG
>CATJZR010000036.1 GCA_949745625.1 uncultured Eubacteriales bacterium
ATGTTTTTCTGACTTGACGTAAGGGCGTTATAAGCTTTTTCTGCGGCAGTAATTGCGTTACCTTTGGTTTCCGAAACCGTGCCTATATTGTTTATTAAAACAACCGTGGAATATACCGCGCGCGCATCTGTCAAATCGGAATAATTGCTGACCTTTGATTTTTGCGACGCGTTCAGCGACGCATATCCCGTCTCTGCACGTTCAATGGTTGACAAGCTGTCAGGCATTATCTTACCAAGCCCGCCTATCAAGGATACGACTGCGTATATTGACGCCGCGTCGGTCAAATCGGAATAGTTGGTAACTCTGAGCTTTAAGTTGTCGGCAAGATTTTTATAAAGATTTTGTGCATTGGCTACCGCATTCCCGCTATTGACGGTTATTTCGCCTATGCCGTCAATCGCGCGCACCACGTTATAAACAGAGCGAGCCGCAGTCAAGTCGGAATAATTTGAAACCAACTTCGTCTGAGCTGCGCTCAAAGCGGAATATGCCGTTTCCGCGTCCATTATCGACTGAATACTGCCCAATGAAATCGCACTGTCGATTTCGCTTATTTTTATAACAACTTCATACGCGGCTTCCGAATTGACAAGTAAGCCGTAATTGCCCAAGGCGCGCTTTTGCGACGCGCTAAGTTCCCCGTACGCATTGCGGGCAAGCGTTATCTTTTCACCGCTGTTGACGGTTACCGTACCTATATCGTCGATTAACAAAACGACAGGATAAGCCGCGCGGGCATCTATTAAATCCGAATAATTGCCAACCTTTGCTTTCTGCGCCGAGCTTAAAGCGGCGTAATCCGATTCGGCACTTTCTATTTTTTCCAAATCTTCCGCAGTAACCGCGCCCAAAGACGCGATTAAAGAAACGACGGGGAAAACCGCTTCCGCATCGGCAAGGTCGGCATAATTCGTAACCTTTAATCTTTGCGCCGACGTCAATGCGGAATATAAATTTTTCGCCGTATCGATAGCATTCTGACTGTTAACAGTTATTTTATCTATCGCCTGTATTGCCGCCATAACGTCATAAATTGCTCTGGCATCGGTTAAAACGTCATAGTTGGATACGCTGCTTTTTTGTTCGGCGGTCAGTCCGTTATAGCCGCTTTCCGCCGCTACTATCTTCGAGCCGCTGTCAAGCGTTACCGTGCCTATCGCCGCTATTTTTTCGATTACCGCATCGGATAATATTTTATTGATGCTTATGCGCGCGGCGGTCAGAGCGGGATAATTCGTTACCGCATCTCTCTGTACGTAGGTTAATTCAAGATACGCTTTTTCGGCTTTAATAATTTTAGGTTCGCTGTACAGTCCCACTTCGCCTATATCGGCTATAAGCACCATAGTATCGTAAACGGCGCGCGCCGAAGTAAGCTTTTCGTAATTCGATACGGTCTTTTTCTGTTCGGGCGTAAGCGCGCTGTAAAGACTTTCCGCCGCGGAAATTTTGTTGCCGCTGTCAAGCGTCACCGTGCCTATTGCTTTTATTGCCGCTACAGTATCGTACGAAGCCCTTGCATTCTGCAAAATTCCGTAATTGTTTATCTGCGCCTTTTCCGACTGACTGAGCGCGTTGTATAAGGTTTCCGCCTTACGTATATCCTCATCGCTATCGGCGGAAACGCTGTTCAATTTGGAAATGAAATAAATACATTCCTCTACTCTGTCCACGGTATAGGTTGTAAATCTTATATCGGGATATTCCGCCTTTAAAGCCCCCGTCGCCTTTTCCGCCACGGAAGGCACGCTGATTATTACGCTGTCGTTTATACCCGAAAACGCATTTTCCTTTATAACCGTTGAATCGGTAATTCCCAGCTTCAATTCGGTCATATTGACGCAAGAACCGAACGCATTTGCGCCGAGATAGTTACAGTTTGCTATTTCGACCGTTTCAAGCGAAGTACAGTTCGCAAACGCATTGTCGCCTATTTTTACGTTACTGTTAAGAATACTTAATTCGGTAAGCTTTTTGCTGTTTTCAAAGGCGGAATCGCCGATTTGCGCAACCGACTCGGATAAAACAACGCTCGTAAGACTGCTGTTTTTAAATACCCCGTCATCTATTCTTACAATAGGCAAATCGTTATAGGTATCCGCTTCAAGCTCTTTAACGACGAGATTGAAGAACAAAGACCTGCCGCTTATTGTAACTTTTTCGTTTTCGACGTCGTATTTTATCGGCTTTGAAATTCCGAAATACGAATAAATGCCGAAAGCGCCTATTGCCAAAACAGCGGCAACCGATGCGCATATTTTAAAAATACGCTGCACCTTGCTGTTTTTACGATATGCCAAATAATTGGGACGGTCGTATCCGCTTTTATTATGCTTAATCTGGTCGTCCTTGATTTTATAAAATTTTTTATCGCTTTCGTCGTCGCCCGCGTCGATTATGTAAGAATATTCGTTATGAGCAAACTTATCCAACATTTTGCTACTTTTAATTATATCGTAATTATCGAACGCCTTGTACTTACAGCAGATAATACCCCAAAGTGCAGCTACGTTTTTGGGGTCTCTGTTTATAATTTCGTCATACAGCGCCTTTGCCTTCTTAAATTTACCATGACGGATTTGCTCTTCCGCCTCGCTTAAAAGCAGGGATATGGGTCGCGCGCTGTTATCCACTACGGCAAGTATATCCTTTGCAAGCTTATCCTTCCAGTCGGGCTGGTCGGTGTCGGTGATTTGTGTATTCCTAAGGTTTTCGTCAAGGCGCATTCGGTCCGGAAACCTGCTGTAAGGAACCGCCGCCGACAGTATTTTGGTGCGGTCAATCTTTTGAAGATACGCAAACCGCATCCACTCGTTTTTAACCCACGGCGATTCTATGTTATTATTCGACGTGCCTAATACTATCATATATTTTGCACTGCGTATCGCACCGAAAATATGCGCTTCCCAGCCCATTCTTCCGCCAAGTGAATACTTATCCAAAAATACGCGCAGTTTTTTCTTGGTTAACAGCTTATACAGCTCGTCCGCCCATTCCGCCTCTGCCGTCAACGGGCTTGTACTGCCACCAGTATGCCGCTTATAGCTTATAAAGACGTCGTACGGCGGAATTTTCGCAATTTCGCTTATCGCCTTTTGCCTGTCATCCTCTATTTTCAACATATCGTCGTACTGAACTCTGTTAAGCTTAGAGGCGTATTTACTTCTGTTCATGGGAACGGAATTGGCATCGGGGTCGATAAAAGTAGCCGTCCATATACCCTTTTCGTTTTTAAGATAAACAATCTGATACTCGGCAAGCAGTCCGCACCAGTTTGCCTCCTGACTGTTTGGATTTTCTTGCAAAACCTGATTGCAAACCTCTAACGCTTCTTTAAAAAAATATCTTTCCCTGAAAGAATTAGCTTTATCGAGTTTATCGATTACAGATTCGGAAATTTCGCCGTCAACGGTAATATTGCCGCAGGAATTACACTTCCAACCTATACCTTGTTTATACTCTTTTATTCCGTTACAAATCGAACATACCATTTGCGCCATACTTTTTCTCCTAAATATTCACTCCGCATTTTTTAATAAATTCAATGACGTTGTTTGAAGGAATTGCAAAATTCATTCCTTCGGCATTTGTGATTCCCGCGACGATTGCGCCTATAACAAGTCCTTCGTCGTTAAAAATAGGGCCGCCCGAATTTCCGCCGTTGATTGGGCAGTCTGTCATAAGCTCTCCGTTTCTCATTCTGTCACTTACTATACCACTCGTAATACAAGTGCCCTGCCCCAAAGAATTGCCTATTACGAATACTTTTTCGCCGGTACGAACCTTTTTATAGTCTGCAAATTTTAATACTTTCGCCTTTGCGGGAATTTCGGTAAGTTTAATTAAGGCTAAATCTTTAATGCTGCAATGCTCGGATTTATCAGTCGTTCCCATAGCAACTACGTTTGCAGTCACCGTTCTGTCTGCCAGCTTTACAGTGCAGCTTTGGCACGAACGCCCGTCGTTTTTCGAAACAACGTGCGCGTTGGTCACCGCGTATCCGTTGCGGTTGATTAAAAATCCCGAGCCGGAGCTTATGCCGTCGGCATCTTTCCATCTGATTTCGAGCACGCCGTTTATATTGCTTTCGAACAAATCGGCGCCGTCGCGGGTTTTTGAAGCTTCCGCTTTTATTCTCGCCGTTTCGATAGCTGCGCGCGCCCTCACTTCTTCGGCGGCTCTTACCTTCGCCGCTTCTATTTCAGCCTTTTCCTTAACGCTTATAAATTCGTCTGCCGAAAAGGTATTTCCGCAACAGCTGCATTTGTAGCGACCGTTACCTAAATCTTTACAATCCGAACCGCACAATTTACATTCTTTCATAATTTTAACCCGTTATTCGTTTGAATTTTTCCATTCGAGCAGCTTTTCTATATCCTCTTTCTGAACGGAAGAAGTTATCTGTTCAAGCGCGACGGTAAAGTCTTCCTGCGTTATGGTTTTTTCGCTTGTTTCCATACCGCGAAGCGCGGAAATTTCCTCTACCCTGTCCATTAAATTAGTCATGTCCGAGCCGTTGAACCCGTTCGTCCTTTCAACTATGTACGGGACGTCGACGCCGTCGATTTTTACAACGCCTTTTTGCTCAATCTTATCAAGTCTGCGCTCGATAAGATAGGTTCTCGCCTCGTCGTCGGGCAGACCGACGTAAATTCTTGTACCGAATCTGCCGGGACGGACGAACGCGCTGTCAATATCCCACGGCTTGTTGGTCGCGGCAATAAGAAACAGAATATTGTTTTTCTTTTTGCCGTATTCCTCTATACCCTGCAACTGCGCCAAAAGCTCGGACCGAAGCTGCTTTGCATACTGCGATTTCGTTGACTTGGGCGAAATCGAATCCATTTCGTCAAAATAGATAACGGCGCAAGGAAAGGAACGTGCCTGCGCAAAAAGTGCGCGCACCGCTTTTTCCGTATTACCCGCGCCCTGATTTAACAAGTCGGACGGCTTTACCGAACAGAACTTTGCGCCTATTTCGTTTGCTATCGCAGCGGCAATCATCGTTTTACCCGTGCCGGGAGGCCCGTACAGCAGCAGTCCGCCGCCGCCCTTTCTTTCGTAGCCTTCGAACACCTCAGGGTGTTGAAGCGGCAATAATACTTTTACCTTTACAACCTCTTTTACTCCGTCCAGCCCCGCGATATCGTCAAAGCCGATAACGGGCAGGCTGTCCCAGTCGAACTTAAATTCGGAGTTGTCGGTATTGCCGTCCTCGAGAATCTTTTCTTCGGGCTTCGGCAGCTTATTGCTTTGCGCCCCGTTTCCCGTCTTCCCGCTTTTATCGGACGATGCCGAAAAAGGCAAATCGGGAACGTCTATCGTCATAATGTCTTCATTCGTCGGATTAGAAAGCCTTGCAACCCGCTTAGACTGACGCGTCACTATTCCCTCGAAAATATTTCTGACGTCCCTGCCGTTACCGAAATTTTTGTCTCGCCCCGCATATAAATCGTTAAAATACGCAAGCAACGCTTCTCTTGCGGCGACGGTTACAAAATACTGGCTTTTATTACACATTCCGAGGAAAATATTAAAAAGCTCTTTGCCCGTATAGTCGGTAAACTGTATGTAATTTTTAAAACGCGAACGAAGCCCCGGGTTAGATTCGATAAAGTCCTGCATCAGGTTATCGTAGCCGGCCACGATAACTACGAGATTATCGCGCCTGTCCTCCATTTCCTTCAATATGGTGTCAATGGCCTCCTGCCCGAAATCGGTACCGCCGCCCTTTGCAAGCGAATACGCCTCGTCGATAAACAGCACTCCGCCGTAAGCCTTTTTAAGCACCTCGCGCGTCTTAATTGCGGTCTGCCCGACGTAACCCGCAACCAAATCGCTGCGGTCAACCTCTATAAGATGCCCCTTGCTTAATATTCCCAGCGCGCAGTAAATCTGCGACATAAGCCGCGCAACCGTCGTCTTACCGGTACCCGGATTGCCCGTGAACACTAAATGATAGGACATATCGGGAACGGTCATTCCTCGCTCCTTGCGCATTTTGAAAACTTTAATCTGGTCTATCCAGTCGCACACCTGACTTTTGACAAGGCTTAAACCTTCAAGCTTATTCAAGCGCGAAATAGCTTCCTCCAAAGAAATTTTTTCGACGGGCTTGACGGTAATTTCAGTATCGGACGAAGCCGACTGCTCTGCCTTTTTCTTTTCCTCGGTTATGCCGTCGGCAAACTCTAATATGCTTTTTGCGCGGGCAAACCGCGCCTTCTGCAATTCGTTTTCGCTCACCTTTGCCATTTTCAGCATTTGCTCTGCGGCAAGCATATAATAGCGCTTGGCAAGAACCTTTTCACCCTTACCCATACACTCTTTCGCCTTGTTGTAATATAAATTGAACGTCTCGTTTAAAAGATTCAAATCGTCCATATCAACCCATTTTCTTCTTTAACTCTTCAAGCTCTTTCGCTATCATTTGCTCGGTTATATTGTCGGAAACGGCTTCGTTTCCGATAAGGCTTTCAAGCTCTTTACTGTCGCTTTCAGTACCCGAATAACTTGACGAGAATGCAGATTCCGTTTCGTCCATAAAGTTTTCCATCTGTTCGGTCTGCATTTCCACGCTTGTCATAGCTTCGGTAAACTGCTTTTCCACCTTCAAGAAATCTTTTTCCTTGGTCAGCTTCATCATATCCTTTGAAAGCGAACCCATACCCTTTAAAAACTCCGCGGTCATTGCGGACATATCCTTCATTTGAGAGGTAATTTCAAAATTGAGCTTCATTTCATAGACGGGCTTTTGTTGCGTGATAGTCATTTTCAGCCCCGAAAGCGCAAGATTATACTGCGCAGCCAAGCCCTTTTGCTTTGCCTGCTTGCCCGCCTCGATATATACTTTTTTCTGCTCTTCCAGCTTCTGAATTTGCTTATTCATAGAATTGATAGTCTGCTTTATAAGCATTTTTTTCTTAATTTCTTTTTTCGTAACCGCCATTTTATTCTCCTTTGTCCGTTTTGCCGTTCGGCTTACCGTTTTCCGCTTCGGTCATTTCCTGTTCGAAATTTACCATTTCTTCCGTTTCGAACATAGCCAAAAGCGCGTCGTCCTGCTCGTTCATACCGTAAATTTTGCCGTTCGGCTCGTACGCTTCTTCGACCGCCTTGAAGGTTTCGTCCGCCGAGGTCAGAACGTCTTCCGCTTTAACCCGCGTGTTAAGTGTTTTATTCAGAAACTTCGCCAGCCCTTTCTGGTCCGCAAGAAGATTACCGAGCGACACCTTAGCCGAATTTTTAAAGAACCGGTTATCGTCTATCGCAGTCTTCAATTTGTTAAGCAGCTGAATGTTGTACATAAGGTACATTGCGCGTTGGACGCTCTGCTCGCGCTCGGATTTCAGGGCGTTAATGCGCTTTGCGTAAAACAGCTTTATTTCCCTGTTGACTTCTTTTTTGCCCTTTGCCATAAGCTCGTCAACCTGCTTTTGCTTATCGACAAGCCCGTCCTCTATGCTTTGTAATTCTTTTTCAAGCTTGCATATTGCGTCGACCGTTTCCTCGCGCGTCAGTCTGTCGTATTTATTTTTAAAAGGCCACATACGTCACCTGTTGAAATTCGTATTTCTGTCGGCAACCGCAAGCTCAATATCGGTAAGCATATCGGTCACCTTTTTTGTGGTTTCCCCGTCGGACTTTGTAAGGGCAATGCGCATATCACCTATTTTGTTTTTTATTATCTTGTCGCAGTCGACGACCTTGGGATTAATACTAGGAATAAGATATTTCAGCTTTACCTGCAATTCTTTCAACCCGTCGATTATTTCCACATTGTCCTTTGCAAGTATTATCAACGCGTCCACCGATTTGCTGTTTACTTCTACCAGCTCTCTGTCGTCCTTAACTTTATCAGCAACTTTTTTCTTTTTGAAAAAACACATTTTTTTACTCTCCTTTAACAAGTTTTTTTCCGCAGTTAGCGCAAAAAACCGCATCGTACGCGTTTGCCTTTCCGCAGTCGGGGCAAATTACAGGCTCCTTGCTTACCCTCTTTCCGCAATGCGGACAGAATTTATCCGCAGGACCGTATTCGAAACCGCAATTAGGACATTTGCTTTTTTCTGCGCCGTTCTCTTTTGTTCCTATAACCTTTAAC
>CATJZR010000037.1 GCA_949745625.1 uncultured Eubacteriales bacterium
CAGGGCGCTTATAAGAAAGGTCAATATCTTCCTTATGGACGAGCCGTTGTCCAACCTCGACGCAAAGCAGCGCGTTACCATGCGTTCGGAAATAAAGCAGATACACCGCTCCGTCGGCGCGACGACCATTTACGTAACGCACGACCAGACCGAGGCAATGACCATGTCCGACAGGATAGTGGTTATGAAATCTGGCGGGTACGTGCAGCAGATAGGCACGCCCTACGAGCTGTATTTTTACCCGAAAAATCTATTCGTGGCGGGCTTTATAGGCGAGCCGCCAATGAACTTTTTCAGGGGCGAGGTCAAGGACGGAAAGTTCGTCGGGTACGGCTTGTCGCTGGATATTGCGCCGCTTGTCAACGACATATCCGCCGTCGAAGGTAAAAAAGTGGTGTTCGCGTTCAGACCGGAGGCGATTAAGCTTACCAAGACCAAGGGCGACTACGAGATTAAGTCCGGCGTAGAGCTTACCGAGCTTCTCGGCGACACGACCAACGTCTACGCGACAGTGGGTAATGGGGATGAAAAGGTGAATATAATTCTTAAAGTCAATCCCCATAACGCGCCCGAAATGGGTACGGAATTTACATTCCGTATTCCTCAGGCGGCGGCGTATATCTACGACGCGGAAACCGAAGAGATAGTGGAAAACAGCATTAAAAGACATTGAGGACGGTAAGAAATGGAAACGCTAAATAAAAAAATACATTCCAAGCCCGAAAGGAAAATAAAAATAATGCAGTTCGGCGAGGGCAACTTTTTGCGTGCGTTCGTCGAATGGATAATTCAGGATTTAAACGATAAGGGCGCAATCGACGCGGGTGTCGCGGTAGTTCAGCCCATGCCGTTCGGCAGAGTGGGCGAGCTTGAAAAGCAGGACGGTCTTTACACTCTGCGCTTAGAGGGAATAGACGGCGGCAAGAACGTCAGGAAAAGTCAGGTAATCGACGTTATAGGCGACTGCATCGACCCGTTCACCCAGTACGAAAAATATTTATCCTACGGCGAAAGCGAGGATTTGCAGGTTATAATTTCAAACACCACGGAGGCGGGCATTGCGGTGGACCCTGCGGATACCGATTTCACGAAATGTCCAGTAAGCTTTCCGGGCAAGCTGCTTGCGCTGCTGAAAAGAAGGTACGACAAATTCGGCGGCGATGCAAGCCGAGGACTGGCGATAGTCCCGTGCGAGCTTATCGACGACAACGGCGAAGAGCTGCTGCGCTGCCTTACGGAGCTTGCGAAAATAAATAAAATGGACGCGAAATTTATCGAGTGGGTGCGCACGGCTAATCACTTCACCTCTACGCTGGTCGATAGGATAGTCCCCGGTTATCCCAAAAACGAAATTGCGGACATTCGCAAGGAAACGGGATATATAGACAACAACGTCGTAAAGGGCGAAATTTTCCACCTTTGGGTGCTTAAAAAAGAGCCCGTCGTTGAGAAGTATCTGCCCGCCGACAAGACGGGGCTTAACGTAATTTTTGCAGACGACATACATCCATATAAGCAGAGAAAGGTCAAAATACTCAACGGCTCGCACACCGCGCTGGTGCCCGTCGCTTACCTCTGCGGTATAGACACCGTGGGCGAAGCAATGAACGACGCAACCGTATCCAAATACGTGCGCGACTTCATTTTCGATGAGGTTAACCCTACAATCGATTTGCCCGCCGACCAGATGACTGCGTTTGCAAACAGCGTTATAGAGAGATACAAAAACCCCTATATCCGCCACGAGCTTATGTCGATAGCGCTCAACTCTACGACTAAGTTCAGAACAAGGCTGTTGCCCACGCTGCTCGACTACGTAAGGCTCACGGGCAAGCTGCCCGCGCATCTGTTGTTCTCGTTTGCCGCGCTCGTGGTATTCCACAAGGGCAAGAGGGGCGGAGAGGACATCGCGCTCAGCGACGACCCCGTATTTCTTGCAAAGTGGAAAGAGCTTTGGTCGGAATTTAACGGGGACTGTGCCGCGCTTGCCCAAAAGGCGCTGGCGTGGGAGAGCGCCTGGGGCATGGATATGAACGGCGTTCACCCCGAAATCACCGCGCGCGTCGCCGCTTATATCGATGCGATAGAAACCAAAGGAATGAGAGGAGCTGTAGAGGAATTTGTAAATGGCTAAACAAACGATAATAATAAACGAGCTCGACAACGTAGCCGTCGCGCTTACCGATTTGAAGGCGGGCGACGAGCACGAGGGCGTCGTTTTAAGGGAAGACATCGCAAAGGGTCATAAGTTCGCGCTTAAAGATTTGAAAGAGGGCGATATGGTTATCAAGTACGGCAACCCTATTGCCCGGGCAAGCCAGCGCATATTCGCAGGCGGACACGTACACACCCAAAACGCGCGTACAAATCTTTCGGAAAATCTCGAATACACCTATAACAAGGTTGACACTCAGTTAAAGGATGTCAAATCCCGCAAGGTCAAAGTATACCACCGCGCGGGCGGCGAGGTCGGTATCCGTAACGAGCTTTGGATAATACCCACGGTCGGCTGCGTCAACGGACAGGCTAAGCTGATACTCGACACCTTCAAGCACCGCTACGGTACCGAGGGCTTCGACGGAGTTTTCGCGTACACACACCCGTACGGTTGCTCTCAGCTCGGTGACGACCATGAAAGAACACGGCTCATGCTTCAAAAAATGGTCCGCCACCCCAACGCGGGCGGCGTGCTGGTGCTCGGTCTTGGATGCGAAAACAACCAGATGGACGAGTTCAAAAAGACGCTCGGCTGGGTTGACGACAGCAGAATAAAATTCCTTGTATGTCAGGACGAAGAGGACGAAATCGAGGCTGGCGTTCAGGCGCTAAATCAGATTGCCGAGGTAATAAGACACGACGAACGCGAGGAGGACGATATTTCCTGCTTAAAGGTCGGGCTTAAATGCGGCGGCTCGGACGGGCTTTCGGGCATAACCGCAAACCCGCTCGTGGGCAGGTTCAGCGACTATATTGTCGCGGCAGGCGGCACTACCGTACTTTCCGAGGTTCCCGAGATGTTCGGCGCGGAGCAGCTTTTAATGAACAGAGCACGCGACGAAGAGGTTTTCAATAAGACTGTAAAGCTGATTAACGACTTTAAAGACTATTTCCGCCGCAACGGCCAGACCGTGTACGAAAACCCTTCGCCGGGTAATAAGGCGGGGGGAATTACCACGCTTGAAGATAAATCGCTCGGCTGCACGCAAAAGTCGGGCTCGGGTCCTGTTGAGGACGTCGTATTCGACGACGGGTTCGTAACGGTAAAGGGGCTCAATCTTCTTAACGGTCCCGGCAACGATATGTGCGCCGTGACAAATCTTGGGGCGTCGGGCTGCCACCTCGTGCTGTTTACGACTGGCAGGGGCACGCCATTCGGCGGCTTCGTTCCCACCGTGAAGATTGCAACAAATTCGGAGCTTGCGGCAAAAAAATCCAACTGGATAGACTTCAACGCGGGCGCGGTGCTGGAAAGCGATTTCGATACACAGCTTGAAAATCTTATAGACTTGGTCGTCGAGGTTGCGAACGGCAAAAAGACGCGCAACGAAATAAACGGCTCTAAGGAAATTGCGATATTCAAAACGGGGGTAACTTTGTAATGAAAGAATTTATGGATAAGGACTTTCTCCTCGACACCGAAACGGCGAAAAAGCTGTACCACGACCACGCCGAGAAGATGCCCATTATAGATTATCACTGCCATTTGCAGCCCAAAGAGATTTACGAGGACAAAAAATTCCGCAACCTTGCCGAGGTATGGCTGGGCGCTGGCGACAGATACGGCGACCACTACAAGTGG
>CATJZR010000038.1 GCA_949745625.1 uncultured Eubacteriales bacterium
ATAATCAAGTGTTTTTGTGATTTGTTCAGGCTTTTCTGCCTGTACAGTAACAACAATATCTAATTTGAAAATGTATGCACCGCCATTAGCACCACCTAAATAATAAGTCCCTGCACCAAGCTTGAACTCGTATTTGGAAACTTTATCAATAGGTAATTGCGTAAATTCCGACTTAGTCTCTCCGTCAACGATTATTCCAGTTACGCTAACTGCATTACCGGCATTATCAAGCACATTTAACTTAGTAGTCTTATCTGCTTTCTGCGCAGCGTAAACAACTATTTTCGCTTCTTTATCAAGAGTAAACTTAATACTGTTATTTTTTACGGCTACTGCTCCACTCGTTAAAGAAATATGCTTATCAAACGTAAGATTATCTTCTTCATACTTCGCATTTTCAATTTTTGAACTTTCAACTTTGACTTTGCCAGTCACCGCAAAATTATCGTTAAGCGCTTGCTCAGTATCATTAGCTACTGTTCCAATTATCAAAGAATAATCAATGGTAGTCGTAATTGTCTGTTCAGTACTTGCGGGGGCGGTTACCGTTACTTTGATTTCATAGGTTTCAAAGCCGTCTTTGGTAACCACTATCTTCGTTTCGCCCGCTTTAAGTCCCGTAAGGACGCCCCTTTCAAACTTAGCGATAGTGGGGTCTGCAACTTCAACCGTCAACTCTTTATCGTTCGAGTTCCAAGGTCCGACCGATATATCGATATGCGCAGATTTTTTAACTTCAATCAAAACGTCGTCATTTTCGCCGAATTCAACGTCGCCGCCGAACTCAACCGCAAAACCACTATCGTCCGCATCAACGGTCGGAGTATCCATAGCTATAAGCGCAGTCAAAGCGTTATCACAGTTCCACGCAGCCGACCAGGTGCACTTACCGTTTGTCTTTGCAAAGATGTTTGTTTTAGTGTAGTTTGCAGCCTGCTCGTCGGTGAGGATTTTTCCGCCCTTAACAGCTTCGGTAATTGCGCCAGCGCCCGTGGACTTCCATTCAGCGAAGTCTGCGTTTTCGGGAAGGTTGCCGCTCATATCGTACCAGCGGGGTTTAACCGTCTTGCCGTCCTCGCCAACCGCGCCGTAGGCAAGCGTAGAATACGCCGCCGAGAAGTCACATTCGAGATATGCCACGGTCGCCTTTGCGCCCCAAGGTCTGCCAAGCGACATAGAGCCTGCAAGCAGCGTTCCGTCGTCGGTAAATTTACACTTGCTGAAAATATAGCCGTAGTCGGGCTTATTGTTTTCGTCCGCTTTCATTGCGGTTACGTAACCGTTGTTCTTTTCGGGATTTGCCGCAGTAGCCTTGTTTATTGCCTTAATCGTGCAGTTATCGAAGTACGCAAGACCCGTCGCCTCGCCGAAAATAAAGTCTATATTTCCCTGAATCTCGCTGTCCTTTACGTAGGTTCTGCCGTTTGCGAAATACAGCGTATCCTGATGTCCGTACAGTAAGCAGTCGGAAATTACCGACTTGTCGCCGCCTATCATAAGCGCGGTTCCCTGAGGGCCGGACTCTTTCTTTCCGTTTGCGGGATAGTCGAAATCGTTTCTGATTGCCAGTCCGCGGGCCTGGAAGCCTTCGCCGAGGGCGATTACCGTTGCGTTTTCTTTAAGACCGAACGCCGTATCGGTAAGCGGGTCAACCGTAGACTGTACATTGGAAGCCGTAATAACCGTCTTGTCGCTGCCCTTGCCTATAAGGGTAAGGTTTTTAAGTCCGGTTTTTATATGCTCTTCAAACGTACCCGCGCCGATATATACTACCTTGGTAACGCCCTCGGAAAGGTTGCTGAATTCGAGATATTTAATAGCGTCGGTAACCGTTTTGAAATTAGCTACGCCTTTGACGATTTTTACGTCGGAGTCAAGCGACTTGTCTACGTTAACGTAAACCTTGCCGTCAACCGCCACGGGAACGTCGTTGACTACGGTTATTTTAACATCAACCGCGTCAAACTGGCCCTGCTTAACCTTTGCGGTATATGTGCCGACACGGTCAAGATTGTAATCGGTAACGGTGTAAGCGTTAGCTGCAAGGGTCTCTTCCAGTCCGTCGCTCCAAACCGATTTAACCGACATATTCGCCGTATCAAGCGATTTTGCCCCTACGAGGTAAACGTGAGACATTCTGTCCTGATATACCTTTATGCCCGTCTGCTCTACTACTTCTATTTCGTATTCGCCGACCTTCGTGCCGTCCTCTACCGCTTTTACCGTAACCTTGTATTTACCCGCGGTATCGAAGTGTACGCCGCTTACATCTACCGTATATCCCTCGGTTTCCGACAGAACAAGCTGAACGCCGTCGGAATATACGCCCATTACAAGCAAGCCTGCCGACGAGAATTCGTCAACGCCCTTTTTGTATCTGAGCTTTGCATTGGAAGCGTTTACCTTTATAGAGCTCAGCGTTGCGCCGTCGGACTTGATATTCGTCGAAGCCGCTTTAAGGCGGTAGCCGCTTTCGCCCTCGGTCTGCCATACGTTTTCAAAATCGAAACCGAGCGTATCTTTAAGGGTTGCAACGGAATTTTCCGCAACCTCGGTGACTATAGGGTCTTTAACCTTAGTCGGGTCGTTGTTGGGTTTTGATTGCGCAAGAGTAATCGCTTCGCCGACCGAATAAATCTTTTCGGTAACGAGCGTTGTCGGCTCCGAGCCGAGCTTGCAAAAACTGGTTGCGTTAGTTGATTTAATAAGTACGTTTTTAACGGTAAGCGAGGACTTGTCGCTGCCGCCGACAAACAGACCGGTATCGCCCGCTTTGCCGTTCAGCGTAGCCTTTAAAACCACGTTTTCTATAACGACGGTGCTACCGCGCGTACGTCCCGCAAGGAACGAACCGTTCGAGCTGCTTGAAAATTCGCCGTCAAGGTCAAGGTTTTTCATGGTAAGAACGGTTGTTTTAAGATTGTCGCCCGTAAGGAAACCGCCGTACTGCGCACACGTTACAAACGTGCCGTTTTTAGCCGTAATTTCGGAAATATCTATATTTGCCGGATACTCGTTTCTGCCGTATAAAAGCGCGCCGTAATTGCCCGTACTTTTAACGCTGCACGAATTGAATTCTATTTTGGAAATAACGGCTTTGGTGTTTGCCGCATCGTCCTTGTTGCCGCTTTCAACGGTACCCGCAAGCAGACCTGCGCTTTCGTTCGAGGACGTTACTCCGCAGTTAAGGAATTTGATGTTGGAAACGGTACCGCCTTTTATGGACTTGAAGAGAAGTCCCGTCTTGGCGTCCGCGTTGGAATAAGCCGCATTCTGGATAAAGTGTCCGTTGCCGTTGAATGTTGCCGTACCCGACAGCACTACCGTGGGAGCGGCGAGCTCGATACCGTTAAGATCGATGTCCGCTTCAAGAGTGTAATCGCCCTCGGTTATTTCGCCAAGCTGTCTAAAAGCAACTAACTGCTCGACAGTTGAAATCTTCTTATTTTCTACGGGCGGAATTTGCGTCCCCATATCGTAATCGCAGACGTCGCATTTTCCGTTTTCATCCGCATCTGCGTGGCTTTGCTTTGCTTCGGGCTCGTGTCCGCAGGTCGAATCGTGCCAGTGTCCGTCCTTATCGCTTGACCACACCGTGGCATAAGTGTGAACGTGCTCCCCCTTATCGTCGCAGCCGTCGCAGCCCGCTACAGATGCCACTCCGACGCTCATTACCGTAGCAACTACGAACGCAGAAAGCACCTTAGTCCATTTTTTCATTAATAATTCCTCCATTAAACGGACTGTTTTTTATCTCGCCGATAAGCTGTTGTCGCGCGCAGCTTACGCTGCGCGCGGGTTTTATCCGCAGGATAAAAAACTTTACCGCATTATATGATATTGGTTATATTCTATCACAGTAATTGTTAGCTGTCAACAGTGTTTAGCATATTTTAATATGCAAATTTATTCAAATATAGTAAGAAAATAACAAAAAGCCGTCGCGACGGACGGCTTAATGCTTGTCTGCAAAAGTTATGTCTTCAATTTTAACGCAATGCGCATTTATAAGACTTACAGGGTTGCATCTTCCGCAAATATAACGGTATAAGCGCCCGCGCCCTTATCCCAGTTATCAAATTTGTCTACGGCATCCCATTGCTCTTTTGTACCGTTAAAGTTAATAACCGACAAAGCCTTACAATCCCAAAACGCGCCGCCGTCAATTGAAGTTACACTGCTTTGTATCGTTATTTTACTCAAAGCGCTGCAACCGTCGAATAACCAGCGGCCGATTTGCTTTAAACCGTTGCCTAAAACAACATTCGTAAGACCGGTGCAATAAGAAAAAGCTTTTTGTCCGATACTCGTTACACTGTCGGGAACGGTTATTTCCGTAAGAGATGCGCAATAGTAAAACGCGTATTCGCCGATGCTTTTGACGCCCGACCCGATGGTTACGCTTTTAAGATTCGGGCACGAATTGAAAGCATAATCGCCGATTGCCGTAACTGAATCGGGAATAGTAACGCGGCTAAGAAAATCGCATTTATAGAAAGCGTAGCCGCCTATTTCATAGTCGGCGCCTTCGTAGCTTTCGGGCAGTACAATCTCGGCTGCTTCGCCAGTATAATCCACGAGATAAGTTTTATAATCGCGCGCAATATAGAACGTAAAGCCGTCATCCGTTTCGTGTATGCCGCTCGGGGCACTTTTATCATAAAGAATATTTATCGCATAAAGACCTATATGTCCGTAAGTAGCAGTCCAAACGTCGCCGCCCGTTTCTATTTTTAAATGAGAAAAATTATAAATTTCCCATAGCTTATAGCATCCCCAAAACGCTCCGTCGCCTATTTCGGTCATATTCTCAGGAATAGTTATGCTGTGCAGTCCCGTGCAATTTGCAAAAGACGACTCGCCGATACTTGTTACGCCGTCGTGCATTTTTACGCCGCTTAAATTTACGCGCTCGTCAAACACTCCTTTCGCAATTTCGGTAATGGTTTCGGGTACCTCCACAACGCCCGTTATACCGTACGGAACGTACACCCATTCGGTAACGGCTTTATTGTATAAAATGCCGTCAATGCTCGTAAATTCGGGGTTGTTTGCGTCCACCTCGATACTGTCAAGCTGCTTGCAATAATTTAATGAATTACAATCTATTTCGGTTACGCTTGCGGGGATTTTTAATTTTTTAAGCACGTCGTCCAGCGAGCTGAAAGCCCATCTGCCTATTTTCGTAACGGGCTTGCCGTTAAATTCGGCGGCAACCTCAACCTCAGTCATATCAACGAGCTCGCCATAATTCTGCTCTGCGCTGTAACTTTGACCGTCGCCGCTAAGCATATACTTTAAGCCGTCCCCGGTAACGGTAACCCTCACGCTGTCGCTTGCGCCGTCGGCAGTTGCAGTAACTTCTGCTATACCCTGTTTGAGCGCGGTAATTTTCCCGCCGTCAACGCTTACTATATCAGGCAAGTCAACCGACCATGCAACGACCGAGGTGGTCGAATCTTCGGGCGAGATAGAGGCGGTCAGCATTGTTTCGCCGCCGACCGCGAGCGTTACGTTAGAGTCCGATATGTAAACCCCGTCCGCAGGCTTTTTTACCGTTACCGTACAGGTAGCCTCAAACGCTTGTGCAGTCGCGGTTATCGTAGTCGTGCCGGTTAAACCGGATGCCGTAACGGTTCCGTCAATATCAACACCAGCGATATTAACATTGTCCGACGACCAGTATACTTCGGGATACGTCGTGTTTTCGGGCGACACGGTAGCGATAAGTTTTTCGCTCTCGCCCAAGTTAAGCGTGAGTTCGGTCTTATTCAACGTAATCCCCGTTACGTCTACTCTGTTGTTACCGTTACCGAAGCAAGCCGCGGCAAAGCTACAGCTCAGCACGCACGCAAACGCTAAAACGGCTATAATTATTTTCCTTTTCATAATGTTTCCTCCAAATTTAAATTTTATTTTTATATTGAAAACGAAAAAAGCACCCTTCAAAGTTTCGTCTATAAATATGACGATTTGAAGTGTACTTTTTTACGCATGTTTTTAAATTTTTTTAATAAAAATAAAAGAGCCTGTATGCAGGCTCTTTTATCTATGAAAAAAGTTTTTCGAAGATTTCTTTATGATTATCGGTTAATGAAAAAATTTTTATATTATAATTTAAATTTTTATAAGGTACACGGGCTATGGTATTATACACCGACTCGTCAAATTGAGTGTTATATCTTATTTCCGTAGAACCTACGGTATACAATTCATAACTGAGATGCAAGTCTCCGAAGTCAAAAAAGTAATTACCCAATTGATAAGTTATATCATAAAAATAAATATCTAAAATACATTCCTCTTCAGAAGCAATTAATCTTCCGCCTTTTATTTCGTCGTTAAATGTAAACAAAACGCACTCTCCCACTTCATATCCCGACAAATTGACAATGTCATAGCCTTTATTACTGATTTCATTAAAGAATAATTCCTTGTCCACAGCATGCTGTACTAAATCGGACTCTCCGAAATATGTCGGTTCTTTTTCGCGAAGCACAATCGGCAACACAATAGCCAAGATTATAATTATGCAGACGGCAAAAGACAGGGCAGTCAGCAGTAATTTTATTTTCTTATTGTCCGCGCTTTTGACTGCATTATTTTCAGTGGTCACAAGCACCGGCTCTTCCGCCAAAACTGTTTGTTCCGCTTCATCAAAAGTCAGGCGGTCCTGTATATTATCCCACCTTTCGGAAAAGCTTTTGACGGTAATTTTATCCGCACTGTCTTTTAATTCTTTTTCAATATCTTTATCGGACATTTGATTATTCCTTTTATTTTTTACTTTTATATATTAGACGAACTAAGACAAACAAATTTTTGCACTATTTCTTTAATTTTTCCAAAGCGCGATAGTACGTCGAAGTTATGGTACTCAAAGGTTTTTTCAGTTCCTTTGAAATTCTTTCAAAAGTCAAATCGTGAACAAACTTAAATATCATAATTTCCTGTTCCATATCATTCAGAATTGAAATTTTAGCATAAAAGTCATCGTCAGGTTGAATATCGGTCTGAATTTCATCTTCCTTCAAATCAAACAAGGCAACGAACTGCTTTTCGCTTTTTATTCTGTCTCTGGCGCAGTTTGCGGTTAAAACGTAAAGATAGCTTCCGGGGTTGTTAATTTTAGGCAGCTTTCCGGCATAATTCCAAATTTTTACGAGTATGTCGTCAACTATTTCGTCAGCCGCAACTGACGATTTCGAAATAGTCAAAGCCGTGGCATAAATTAGCTTACCGTAAATACCGTAAAGCTCTTCAAGCGCTTTATCGTCTTTAACTGCTATCCTTTTTATAAGCTTATTAAAATACTTTTTTGTATTTTTCATCATAATCGTTTACTCTGAATTAAGTGCGTGAATATTTACTATAAATATAACATATTATATAATTTTTGCAAATACTTTTTTGCACGTTTCTAATTGAGTACTGTCAATATATTAGTGCCAATTTTACAATATAACATCTGATGCGTCCCCACCAGCCGTTCAACTTTTAAACAGGATTGAACACTATCTTGGGGTTGATATTTTCAAAATGCCGGCGGAAGCGTTCCGGCGCAGTCACTTCTTCAATACTTTGGCAAGTTTTAAATGCCTGCCACATCTGAATTAAGCTTTCCGGCAAGCGTACACGTTTAAGCTTGTTGCAGCCTTCAAATGTAGAATAAATGCGCCACACTCCTTCAGGAAATTCAATTTGCTCAATATCGCAGTTTTTAAAAGCACTGCCTTTAATAAGCTGTATTTCGGGCTGCAACGGTATCACGCTGTTTTTACAACCCAAAATTAAATAGTTGACGCTTGAATGTTGTACAAGGCAATTCCCCTCACTTGAATATTTTTTGTTACCTGCGGCAACCGTTATTCTTTCAAGATAAGGATTACATTCGATTTTTGCATTAAACATATCTTCAAGCGTAGACGGCAAGGAAACATATCTTAATTTTAGGCAGTCGCAAAACGAATAGTTTTCAAGCCGCTCCACGCCTTCGGGCACATCGAGATATTCAAGCTCCGCGCAACCCATAAAAGAATTTATCGGCACCACTTTCAAGTTTTGCGAAAGACGCAGGATACGAGCATTTTTGCAGTTTGCAAACGCACC
>CATJZR010000039.1 GCA_949745625.1 uncultured Eubacteriales bacterium
TATAAAATGAACATCAGCTCGAAAACAAGCTGCATCAGACCTCTGAGCCATTGCTTCCTTGCAAGCTGGGAAAAGCCGAACACCAAAAAGGAGGTGCGCGTTTTCCAGTCGCCGTATTTCATAGCCCTGCCTATCGTAAGCCCGATTCCCTTGAATTTAAGACCCTGTCTAATAAACCACTGCGGCAGTCTGACCTTGAAAAAATTTATAAAAAGCAACGGAAAGTTTTTAAAGAACGTGACGAAACGGTATAAAAATTTCTGCCGACCCGTCATTCTCAGGTAATCCATTTCGGATACTTGTTGCATTTAATTTTCCTCCATTTATCGGAATCGGGGGCAAAGATAACTTTGCCCCTCTTCCAGTTTTGATTATTAGGACGTTATGCTTCAAGTCCTTTAATAAGCTCGTCAAGTTTAGTTTTAAGGTTTTCCGAGTTTATAGCCCCCGTGCATATATCGCCCGAGAAGGTTTTAAGCACCGACCAATAGTTGTCGGGCAGAGGTCCCTGTATGACCGCGTAATCCTTCTGCGAGAACAGCGCCTGCAACGCTACGTTTGCTTTAACGGCATCGGACTGCTGAACCTTGAGGTTAGAAGGTCCTATCTGTAAGCTGTCGAACCTCTGCTGCTGAGCAGTTTCGCTTGCAAGGTACTGCGCAAGGCGGTGCGACTGGCTGACGTGCTTTGTATAGCCGTTTACTGCGTACATCTTATATCCGATGAAAGGAGCCATACGGTATGTTCTGCCGTCAAGCGAGCTTGTGTACTGAGGGCACGCTGTTGCGGCGTAATTTTCACCGAGCGCGTTCTGGATTTTAGCCGCGTTCCACGTTCCCGTAATAACCGCGCCGAGGGTTCCCGCTTTAAGCTGCTGTTCGATTACGGAATCGTTACCGTGCATGAAGCCGAAGCCCGCGCCGTTCTTGTCGTGAGTAACGTCGTAACCCGCCTGCGCGCCTATCTCGCCGATAGTATACGTAGTGCTTGCAACGCCGTTTACGTCAACAGCGTAGTCGTCGAAATTGCAGGTTGCGCTTAAAAGCTCGTCGCCGTCCCATTCCGTATCGTATTTGCCGCCCGCGCCGTAGAAGAGCGAGCCGAAGTACCACGCGCCGTCCGTTTCAAGCTGCATAATGAAATATTTGCGATTCTTCTTGCACGCCGCAAGGACGTCGCCGATATTCTGAGCCTGAGTCTCACTGATAACGCTGCTGTCGTAATACATAAAGTAACCGTTGTCTGCAGCGTACGGATAACCGTAGTACTTGTCGCCTATTCTGCCCGCCTCGACTGCAAGCGCGTCGTCGGTCGATTTGATTTTGTCGACCATTACGTCGCTGAGGAAGGAAAGACCGCCGCAGCCTTTAAGGTTCATAAGCTGGTCGTTCGCAAAGCCGTAAATGTCCGCGCTTGCCTGAGGGTCTACGCTGACCTGAGCGTAAGCGTTGTCCTCGCCGCATATACCGACATTGACTTCGAGGCCGAAATCCTCGTTTTCGGCAAGGAAGTCGTCTACCAGTTTCTTGACGAGAGTCTGCTGAGTCTGAGGAGCCCAGACGGTAATAGAGTCATTGCCGCAGCCTGTAAGCCCCATCGTCGCGCCCGCCGCAACCGTGCCGCAGGCAAGTAAAGCAAAAAGTTGTTTTTTCATTCTTTTCCTCCAAAATTTTATTTGAGTAATATATCCGTATAAAACGGCGCTATTAGTAAATGTTTTATTGCGCAAGCCGCAAGACTTGCGCATTTGTTTTTGCGAAAAAACAAATATTTCACGTTAAATTTTTAATTTATATCCGGTTGGTTTTCATAGCGTTTTCCTTTAAAAAATCCATACATTCCTTAGAAAATTCGCCCTTTAAAAACCGCCAGCTCCAATTTTTGTCCGATACCGTAGACGGGAAATTCATTCTCGCCTCGCCGCCGAGCGCCAGAAGGTCGCAAAGAGGAATTATGACAGTCTTCGCTTTCGAAGCGAACGCCAGCCGAACCACGCTTTTGCACATCGTTTCGGAAGAGGTCAAATCCGCCTCTATCCCCGCTTTACGGCATTCCTCCCACAAATCCTTTTTATAGACTTCAAGCGCGCCGGCATCCAAATCGTCTATGTACTGCCTGAGCGGGATATTGTCGTGAGTGCCTGTATAGCAAACGTAATTTTCGCTGTAATTCGAAGGCTTGTGTTCGTTATAAGGCCAGCCGTCGAAAGCGAACACGAGAACCTTCATACCGGGATAACCCACGTTTTTCATAAGCCGCCGAACGCCGTCGTCGATAAGCCCCAAATCCTCCGCAACTATATTCAAGCCGAGCTTGTCGGCAAACAGCTCTTCCTTAGGCCCGTCCATCCACTTGCCCTCGCGGGCGGTGGGCGCGTCGGGCGCAACCTCGTAATATCTGTCGAAGCCGCGGAAGTGGTCGATTCTTAAAATATCGAACAGCGCGAAACAGTCCGCAATACGCTTATTCCACCAGTCGTAGCCGTCAAGCCGCATTCTCTCCCAATCGTAAACGGGATTGCCCCAAAGCTGACCGTCCTCCGTAAACGCGTCGGGCGGGCAGCCTGCCACGCCGTAAGGCTTTCTGGCGCCGTCCATGCGGAACAGCTTATCGCCGTATTTCCACACCTCAACGCTGTCGTAAGCAATATAGAGCGGTATATCGCCCATTATCGAAATTCCCTTTTCGTTGGCGTAGCTTTTAAGCGCGTTCCACTGCTGCAAAAATTTGTACTGGGTGAAATGCCAGAAGCGCACCTCGTCGGCATTCTTTCTTATAAACGACTTAATTTTGCTTTCGTCGTAAACCCTGTACTCCTCGTCCCACTCTGTCCAGGCGCGGTGTCCGAATTTACATTTTAAAGCCATAAACACGGCAAAATCCGCAAATTCGCCCTTCTTTATGAATTTATCGAAATCCTTGCCGCCGTCAAAACGGCTGAAAGCCTTTTTCAAAAGCGCGATTTTGCCTATGAACTGCTTTCCGTAGTCCACGCGGCGGTCTACGGTTTTAAGGTCTGCCCTTTTTACCTCCGCAGCCGTCAACAGCCCTTCCTTTACGAGAAAAGCCAAATCAATAAAATAATAGTTCAGCGCGTTGGAAGAGCAAGACTGATAGGGGCTGTCGCCGTAATTGGTGGGATTAAGCGGCAACACCTGCCATACGCTCGCCTTGGATTTTTTAAGATAGTCCGCAAAAGCATAAGCGTTTTTACCCAGCGTGCCTATACCCTCGGCAGAGGGCAGAGCCGAAATCGGCATCAATATTCCGTAATTTCTGTTGTTAGTTGACTGCATACCCATACGACTGCCCCGCGCGAAAAATTTAATTATTATTTTCGAAAATATTATATCATATTTTTCGAATAAGTCAAAGGATTTTTATATAAAATATATCAATTTTTGTAAAGTTTTTTCATTTGCGGTAAATCGAGATTGCTTGACAATAACCTTACTTAAATATATAATTAAAAGCATAATAATAGTTGCGGATGCTGAAAAATACTCCTGCGACGCCGCACAATCAGTATATTGAAAACGGAGCACGCAAATGACGATAAAAGAGATTTCGGAAGCCCTGAACGTATCGATAAGCACTGTTTCGAAAGCGCTTAACGACGCAACGGATATTGCCGAGGACACCAAGCAACGCATAAGGCAGTACGCGGAAAACAGCGGTTACCGTTTAAAGTCTAAGGAAGGCGGCACGCGCCGTATTCTTGCGCTGTACGAAAGGGTTGACAGCGACACCCGCAACAATATTTTGAACCACGTTATTACCGCTTTTTCCGATATAGCGATAGCTCACAATTACGAGGTGGTGTTAGACTACGTTGCAACAAAGCCCGACGACTTCGTTTTAAGCGACTTTTTAAAGCAAAACAATTTCAGCGCGGTGTTTATTTTGGGAATGAACTTCAAAAGCCGAGTATATAAGCAGCTGCGCAGCCTTACGGTCCCCGCGGTGCTTTTTGATAACCACGTTTCCGACGCGCCGCTTATCGGCTCGGTTTCAAGCGAAAACACCAGCGCAATAGTTACGGCGGTAAAATACCTTAACAAGCGCGGACATACGCGCATAGGTCTTGTAACGGGCGAAAATGAATCGCTTGTTTCGGCGGAAAGGCTTGCCGGCTATGTTTTGGGGCTTGCGCGCGTAGGGCTGAATTTTAACAACGACTATGTTTATTACGGCGATTTTACCAAAGAGTCGGGCGAACAGGCGGCTACGTTCTTCGACGAAACCGACGTAAGCGCGGTAATAAGCTGCTCTGACATTATGGCAATGGGGCTTATAGACGGGCTTACCGCATGCGGGAAATGCGTGCCCGACGATATTTCGGTAATCGGATTTGACGATTTAAGCTTACTGAAATTTACGCCTTACAATCTTACGACCATGAAACAGAAGTTCGACAAAATGGGGCAGGCGGCGTTTATGCAGATTAAGGACATGCTTGACGGCAGACAGGCGCAAAACGTAATGATACCCTGCAAGCTTGTAGAACGCGGCACCGTAGCCGACGCAAACAAATAACTAATTTTAAGCGCAGCCTCTGCAATACGCAGAGGCTGCGCTTTTATCCCCTCCCGAACAAAGAAACACGCCGCAGGCAATGCCTGCGGCGGTTATCTTTATTTAAGCTTTTACGCCCGTAATTCTGTAATTAGAAAGGTTAAGAGTAATAGTCCACGCACCGGTCGAAGTAATCATAAAATTACCGTTTTTGCTTTCTTCACCGTACCAATCCAAATCGCCTACGCCGTTAAGCTCGGTACCCCATACTGCTTTAACCGCAGCAATGTTTCCCTCACCCATCCAATCGTATTGCGCGCTTACGTCCGTGAAATTGTAAGTTACGGTATAAACGCCTTCGGTCTCGGTAGCCTCTAACGCAGGGGTCACGCCTGCCTTAATAGCGAAGTTAAGTTTATCATCGCCGTCCATAAACGTACCTACGAGATAGTAACCGTATTTTTCAACTTTAATCGTGTTGGTTTCGGGGTCATACTTAACTGCCCAGGTACCTGCCGTCAACGCAACGTCGCTGCCCGCAGAATACTTGTCAGCGTCGGTTAAACCGAGCTTGTTGTACGATTTGATTTCCTCATTCTTTTCAACCGTTATTTTAGCAGTCCAAGAACCGTCTGCCTGTTCGGTCATAGCATAGTCGGGCGTTGTTGCAGTAGCTACGTTCCAGTTGTTTATCGTACCGATAAGATACATTTCGAAAGCGTTTTCGGTAACGGTTACGGAACCGCCCGTTTCGGTTGCGGTCTTATTTTCGGTAAACACTATGTTGTACTTGCCTTCCTTTAACAGTATGCAGGTATAAGTATTTTTATTGGCAAAGTCCTTGACTTCCTTTATTATAACGCCCTCGCTTGCAACGGGTGCATAAGTCTTGCCGTCGCGGTCGTTAAGGATGCAAACAGCCGCATATTGTCCGGCAGCATTACCGTCCTCGTCGTCGGCAATGGTACCGTCCGCATTGCGGTAAAGAGAAGCAGCCGTCACGTTGAGCTTGCAGGTCCAGGTGGTTGCTTGACCTTCCACTACGTTTTCAACCATTTCAATCTTTGCGTTTGAACCGAAGCTGTTCATATCGCCGATAGCGTACATATCGTAATCTACGGTTATCGAAGATTCTTTTTTAACCGAAATTACGGGGTTGTTGTCCGTGTTTGACTTGGTTTTAAGCGTGAAGGTATATCTGCCCTCCTGTCCCTTTGCAAGCGCGATATTGTTGAAAGCGCCGTTATCCTCTGCCGTGGTAAATACAGTTTCACCGTTTATTTTATACACGGTGTCGCCGTCGGAGCCCTCTATCCCTTCAAGGTGCTGCATGCCTACCTGACGAGCCCAGGGGACGTCCTTTTCGTCCTCGGTTTCCTTATAAAGGAACTTAAACGCAAGTCCCGTGCCTACGTTGCCCGCATAAATGTCAAGCGAAAGAGTAAACACGTTCTCGTTCGTAACGGTCGTGTCGCGGGTGAACGCGTACGTCGAATTGTTCTGGTCCCAGCCCTGGTCCTTTAAAGTACCCTTGCTGTCCTTACCTACCGCGTACCAGATTCTCGTATCCTCTACGAAACCGTTAGGATCGCCGCCGGGGTCTTTTTCGTCTCCGCAAGCGGCAAACATTGCGCCGCCGCCGACTACCATTGCACAGGTCAAAGCGAGTGCAGCCAACTTTTTGATTTTCATTTTTTTCCTCCAAGAAAAATATTTGTTTTAAACGCAGCCCTTACCGGGCAGAAGTTTCTGTAATTTTATGCGGCTAATCTGTAAACGTAACAGCTTAATCCCGCTATACTCTGATTGCCCGAAACGCCGCTTTGCAATACCGCTGCGCCCGCGCGCGTTCCGTCTATATGCAGGTTCCAGCTTCCCGCGGGAAGAGCGTAATCAACCGCGTTCTCGTTGCCGTTATAGATTACAAGCAGCTTTTCGCCCGTTGCTCTGTCGGCTATGGTAACCGCGATAAATGCGCCTTTGTTCTTCGAATTTTCGTCAAGCACAACAGCCTTGGGCAGGGTACCCTTGCCGCCTGCGTTTCTCATACGCAACGCCGCGCTCGATTTACGGAACTCGATTAAGCCCTTGTAGTATTGCATCATCTTATACTGTTCGCTGGTTTGGGAAAGAAGCGACCAGTCGATATTGTTGACCTTGTCGGACGCATTGTAGCTGTTTTCGTTGTAGCTGCCGTCGTCGTTCTTTTTCTGACGGAGCATCTCTTCGCCCGCCTGCATAAACGGAATTCCCAGCGAGGTCTGAACTATCGCAGCGGAAAGCCTGTTCATTGCAAGGCGCTTGTTAAGCGTGGAATTATCTTCGCCGTATACGTGGCAAATTCTGTCGTATAGCGTGTTGTTATCGTGGGCGGAAACGTAGTTGAAAACCTGAGTGGGGCTGTTGGCATACCAGCCGTTTTCGTTCGTGCCGTCGCCGGGAACGTAGCAGCCGCCCGCAACGCCGAAAAGAATTTTATTTATATTGCCCTTCTTCGCGCCCGTTGCAAAGCCCGTGTCGTCGATGCTGAAAACCGAACCCTTTACGCCGTCGCGGATAACGTCGTTGAACATTGCAATTCCGTTCGTGCCGCGCGTAGACGTGCCGTTGTTCAGCTCGATAAGGTTTTTAAGGGTAGCCTGCTCGCTTTCGGAAAGCGTCGTGCCGCCGCCCGTCCAGCCCTCGCCGTAAATAAGCGCCTTTGCGTTGGCGGTGTGAACCTCTTTTTCAACCTCCTGCAAGGTAGTCAAATCATGCAGCGCCATTAAGTCGAAACGGAAACCGTCGAGGTTGTATTCGTTCTGCCAATACGAAACCGACTCCACGATAAACTTGCGCATCATCGAGCGGTCGGAAGCAGTTTCGTTGCCGCAGCCGGAGCCGTTCGAGAAAGTGCCGTTATCGTTAAATCTGTAATAGTAGTAGGGAACTATTTTCTGGAAATTGGAATCTGCGGAATACGTATGGTTATAAACCACGTCCATAATTACGCCGATACCGTTATCGTGCAGGGCCTTTACCATCTGCTTGTATTCGTTTACCCTCTTGTAGCCGTCGGACGCGTCGGTCGAATAGCTGCCCTCGGGCACGTTGTAGTTCTGCGGGTCGTAGCCCCAGTTGAAGCCGCCCTCTTTGCTTTCGTCAACCGAAGCATAGTCGAAAGAAGGCAGCAGGTGAACGTGGGTAATGCCTAAATTTTTAAGATAGTCCACGCCGACGGGCACGCCGTTCTCGGTGAGACCCGTTTCGGTAAACGCAAGGTACTTGCCCTTGTACTTGGAACCGCTTATTTTGTTAGAGAAATCTCTGATATGTACTTCCCAAATCTGAGCGTCGGTATAGTTGTCAAGTCCCGTATCGAACGAAGCGCCGCTCCAACCTACGGGGTCGGTCTTGTCGAGGTCGAGAACCATTCCCCTCTGACCGTTGAGTCCGGCAGAACGCGCATAGGGGTCAACAACCTCGTTTTCGCCGACGGAGGTTTTAACCGTGTAGGTGTAATATCTGCCGTCCAAATCGCCGTTAACTACGCACTGCCATACGCCCTTATCGCCCCTTGTCAAAGGCTTGACGTCCTGCGCGGACCCGCCGTTGCCCTTTTCGTATAAGTTCAGCGTAACCGACGACGCGGTGGGCGCCCAAAGCTTAAACGTGGTTTTTTCAGCCGTGTAAATTGCGCCCAGCTCGCCGTTGTAAGTGTACTCGCTTGCAAAAGCCTTGCTGTCGAAGTACGTCATGGGAACTACGGGCTTGGGGTCGAGCCCCTCTACCGTAACGGTATAAGCAACCGCCAAATCGAGCGGGCTTGCAAGAGTTATTATATTGTTGTTTACAGCCGTTACCGCAACTACCGTTCCGTCTGCGGCGGCAACTGTTACCTTATCCTTGGTCACGGCAGAGCCGTCGGACAGCGTAACCTTGACGTGCGTTGCGTCCTGCATATCCGCCATAGATAAAAATTTAATTACCGTGAGTGTTTTTCCTCCGTCGTCGCTCGTATAGTTGTTGGGGTCGCCCGCCTTGGTATAAATTACGGTACGCTCGCCCTCTAACGCGATTTTTCTGTCCGAATCGGTGCCGTCCTTTTTTACGCCGTCCCACGAAGAGCTGCCGGGCGTGCAGTTTGTTCTTATTATGTAACCCACTTCCTCAATCGTGTCGGGGACGTTCAATACGACCTTAGCGCCGTATTCGCATTCGTGCAGCGCATATCCCTGACCCGCTACGGTACCGTACCAAATATAAATGTCGCAATCGCCGTAGCCCGCTTCGCGGTTGTAGTAAATAGTGACCTGCCTGCAACCGTCCTCCAATGGTAACTCGTACTCTTTTCCGGGCGTTTCACCGCCGTTGTCCCCGCACGCGGCGAACACGAACACAAACGTTAAAAGCGCACTTAATACCGCCATTAAAGCTTTCTTCATTTTTTTCTCCTTAACATTATAATATCAATTAAAGCTTTTCCCGGACGCAGCCGCAGGCTGCGTCCTTTATTAATTGCAATTAATAAAATTTTATATCCGCACAAAGCAAAAGTTAAGTTTCGAAAATTATTATATCATATTTTCGAAAGAAGTCAACGGTTTTGAGAGGTTTTCGCAAAAAATGTAAGATATAAACGCCGTTTTACGGTAATTCAAAATAAGCACGAGTGCGAAATGCCAAGTCCCGTGCACTTGTCTCACCCGACCGCGTAACACGAATAAAGCAGCACGCAATTTAAAAAGGAAGCGCGTTACCGTAATTTCCACAGGGAATTTTACCCCAAGAACATAATGTAAGTATAGCGCACTTACCCTGCAAGCAAGGTGAGTGCATTTTTACTTTACCTTTTGATTGGGTTGTTGTACAATAATAGAACGATAAACAGTAATTTATACAAGGAAGATATAAAATGCAACCTAACGAAATACTCAAATACTGCCTTGATAATTTGCCGGATACGGTTTTGATAAGTAGTTGGGGCGAAAGCGGAATTTTCTATAATCCGAATAACACGCTTAAACGTGGAATTTATATTTTGACTGTCAAAGAA
>CATJZR010000040.1 GCA_949745625.1 uncultured Eubacteriales bacterium
GAGCGTTCCGCTTTCCAACCTGTCGGGGTAGAAGTCCGGCATTTCAAGTTTATAGCTTTCGCTGCCCGTTCCGCCTAAAAGAACGGGGTCGGGATTTACCCGCTCGGAAAACAGCAGCGCACTGCCGCCCTGCATTGCAAGCAGCCCCTTATGCCCCGCAACGGCAAGCACGTCGATACCGCTGTTTTCCATATTTACGGGAACGTGACCGCACGCCTGCGCTCCGTCGCAGATTAGAAGAGTGCTTTGCGGAATACCCGCACGCAACGCCTTAATGTCCGGAGCGGTGCCAGTCACGTTGGAAGCGAGCGTCACAACCACCGCACGCGTAGTCGGCTTGACGAGCTTTATTATTTCGCCCGCGTCGATACGCCCGTCCTTTAACGGCGCATAGCAAACCTTTACGCCCGCGGATTTAAGCTTTTCAAGCGGGCGCAGCACGGAATTGTGCTCGGCAACGGTTGTTACGACTTCGTCGCCGGGTTGCAAAATCCCGCAAAGCGCGATATTCAGCGCCTCGGTGCAGTTTTTAGTAAAGACGGTGCGCTCATAGCTGTACCCGCCGAGGAAGTCGCATATCAGCTTACGGCAAACGTATACGCGTTCAAGGCAGGCAAGCGAAAGGCGATGCCCGCTTCTGCCGGGGTTTGCGCAAAATTTAAGCGCGGCTGCGGCAGCGTTTATCACACTGTCGGGTTTATACCCGCCCGTGGCGGCGTTATCGAAATATATCAACTCTCACCTCTGCATCATATTATGTAATATATATTTTACTAAGGAAAGTAGTTTTTATGACATATATTCTTGCAATATTCCGCTCGCGCGCGCAAGCCGTCGACTGCAACGTCAGACTCAAATCGATGGGCGTAACCGCCGAGCTTATAAACACGCCTAAGGAAGCCAACGTGGGCTGCGGACTTTCGATAAAGCTGACGCACGCCGCCGCCGAACGCGCAAAAAGTATTATAAAGCACGCCAATTATTCGGCTTTTTACGGCTTTTACGTAATGAACAATACGTACGGGCGGATGCAATTCGGGCGATGGGGTTGACTTTTAACGTCCGTTTGTGATAAAATCCGAATATGGACGAAAATTCACAAAAGATTTTGCACGAGCTTTCGCAGCTATACCCCGACGCGCAGCCCGCGCTGATTTTTAACAGCCCTTACGAGCTGTTGGTCGCGGTAATACTGTCGGCGCAGTGCACGGACGAGCGCGTGAATAAGGTTACGGCAGTACTGTTTGAAAAGTACGATACTCCCGAAAAAATGCTGACGCTTACGCAAAGCGAGCTTGAAAAATACATTTTTTCCTGCGGATTTTACAGAAATAAAGCGGCGCATATACTCTCCGCCTCGCAGGACATTATAGACAAATTCGGCGGGCAAGTCCCCGCCACGCTGAACGAGCTGAAAACACTTGCGGGCGTCGGGCAGAAAACCGCCAACGTCGTTTACGCGGTTGCTTTCGGCGGCGACGCCATTGCGGTGGACACGCACGTTTTCCGCGTTTCAAACAGGTTGGGCATTGCAAAGGGCAAAACGCCCGCCAAGGTCGAAGAGGGGCTTTGCACCGCATTCCCCAAAAGCGAATGGTCGAAAGCGCATCATTATCTGATTTATCACGGCAGGCGCGTCTGTCATTCACAAAAGCCCGATTGCGCAAGTTGCACGTTAAAAGCTTTTTGCGAATATTATAATAAATAACGTAATAGCAAAAGGACGGTATTTGCCGTCCTTTTTTGAATAAACATTTAAATAATATAATATTTTATAGTATTTTATACTACTTTATCTTATTTCTATAATTAAGTAGTAAGTATGCTATAATATTAAGTACTATGAATACAAAAGATAAAACTTGTAATAATTGCGCTTTTTTTTGCCAGCACTTTTCTTACACGCATAACTCTTACCACGTTATCAATTGTGGACACTGTTTAAATGATTTAAGAATTAAAGCTACCCAACGGGTCCGCTCAACTGTTTGTGAACAGTGGAAACCAAAGGACGAAGTGATTGCCAAACGAAAGGAAAGCGTTGCAAATTCTTTAATTACTTTGTCAAAAAGAGTTGACGAAATTTTGTCGATGATTAATAACGGACTTTTAGACATTTAGCCCGCCCCAAGGGGAAGGCTGTAATGTAACAATATTTAATTATACCTGACTGCTCGACTGCATAGTGGCAATTAAATATATTGAAAAAATCAGAGCGGCGATAAGAATAACCGTATTAAGCGTTATTCCGATAATACTCAAAGCCTTACCCCTGCCCGTTCGGCGCGCGTTGGCTTTTCCCGATATGCAGAGTATCAGCGAAAGCGCCGCCGTTGACGACGAAAATATCAGCAGCCACGCGGTGCTTGACGTAATTGCAAAGCCGAAGCTTACAACTAAATTGAATAGGGTCAACAAAAACCCGACCGACGCGCTTAAATTGCTTTTTTGTACCTGCTTTTCCATATAAATAATTATTTGAATAAAGCGTAATTTTATACCATGCAAAAAAATAAGCGGTAGCAAATGCTATCCGCTTTTTTATTTATATTTTATTATCTCTGTCAAACAACTCGTCAAGCGTAATATTGTAAAAATCCGCAATAACAATCAGCGTTTCATAATCAGGGCGAACTTTATCATTTTCATATCTTGTATAGTTTTCCCGTCTTATGTTCAACGCCTCGGCAAGTTGTTTTTGCGTAAGTTTTTCACTATTTCGCAATTCTTTTAGTTTTTTACCTATCAGCAATATAAAAAATCTCTTACTTATTTTATGTTGACATTGTACACAGTATGTACTATAATAAGCTAAAATGTACATATAATGCACATTCATAAGGTATTGTAATTATATATGTGTTTTAAAAAAATACTTGAAAAAAGTTCTGAAAAAGTTGCGGATATAACTTGCTTGGCAGGTGATATATCCGATTTGATTATGGTATCATTAATCGCCAATCATAAATGCACTTCAATTAGTTTTGATACTGCTGAATTTAGCGATAGAAAAATAAAGTCAATTAAAAAATACAAAAGAAAAGTAAATAGACTTTATAAAGAAGATTTTGTTATACAACGCAATAATATTTTGATAAAAAACAAAAATATTGAAAATGTAAAGCCCTTTATCAAAGAGCGAATAATATCGGCTATACCTCCTCTCGATTTTGATAATAATGATACTGAAAAATATTTTAGAAGATATATTTCCAATGCAAGCTATCCCGATAAAGTTTTAAAATTATTTGATTACTTTACAAATCAAATTTGTAATTTTCGTATTTCTTATCCTAACCCACAAGACAAATTACAATTAATGAAATTTAAAAATCTAATTCTTTTTGAAAACCTCAGAGGTTGGCAAAAAATTTTTACTGAATTGGTATTTGATAAGTTGAAGTCTGAAAGTATAGTAACAAATTATTTCAAAGATGCCGAACTTATAAAAAATAATTCGCACATATTTGATTTTAATTGTTCAAGCATCTCTTTAATTAAAGTAGAAAACAACGAAATAAAAATTACCGACGCTTATCAAAAAAAACAAATTAATATTTATGCCGTATTTAATGATATGGATTACAAAATTTATGCCGGTTACATTACAATTAAATTTAATATATTCAAGTCTTGTTAATTAGCGATATATGCGCTGACGATAAAAAATAAAAGCACTTGCTTAAAGCAAGTGCTTTTTTGATTGCAATTAGCCAAGTACCTTAACGATAGTACCGGAGCCAACCGTTCTGCCGCCTTCACGGATAGCGAAACGAAGCTTTTCTTCAACAGCAACGGGCTTGATA
>CATJZR010000041.1 GCA_949745625.1 uncultured Eubacteriales bacterium
CTCGCCGTCAAGCGTCTTTTCGCGCTCGTTCAGCACAGACAGTAGAATTTTTTTTGAATTTTCGCCATCGGAAAGCACCTCGGTAATTTGGGCAAGGCTCAGTCCGAGCTGCTTATACAGACAAATCAGTTGCAAGGTTTTAAGGCTCTGCTCGCCGTAAATTCTTCTGCCGCCCTCGGAAACCGAGTCGGGCTTTAACAGCCCCTTGCCGTCGTAAAACTGTACCGTGCGCACGGTGACGCCGCAAAGCTCGGCAATCTGTCCCGTAGAATATGACATACTTTACCTCCTTGAACACGACTTTACAACATTACGCAGCGTAACGAGCAAGCGTTTTAACGCACTTTTTTAAAAAATTTTTAACTTTTCATAAAATTTCAGCAATATAATCTACATTTTAAAATATAAGCGCGGTTCCTTTTGTAACTTTTGAGTTGTCTTATTAAAAAACGACGCCGAAGCGTCGGTTTTTACAGCCGTTTTATTTCTGTATACGCCATTACAAACGGTCCCGTACCCTTGGCGTCGTTTTCGACGACAGGCTCGGAAATATAATATTCGTAGGTACCGTCGCGACGGCGATTGCTTTCGGGTCCAAGCCCCGCCATAAGACAGATACCGCCGAGGTTGAGCTTCCCGTCCGTTTCGGTAAGATATTCCTTACAGATGCCATTGAATACCTCCTCGCCGACAGACGCAAACCTATTATCGATTACGCCCAGCCTCGCGCCCTTCATCATGGCGTACGCAATCATTGCGCTGCCCGACGTTTCGAGATAGTTTCCCTCTCTGCCGCCCATATCCACTACCTGCCAGAACATTTTTTTGTCCTTGTCTATATACCGCTCAAGCCCCTCAACCGTATCCCTGAAAATGGACACAAGCGCGGCTTTTTCCGCTTTTGCGCTGTCGGGCAGATAGCCTATGACGTCGGCTAAACCGACGGTGTACCAGCCCACCGAGCGCAGCCAGAAGCTTTTGGAAAGTCCGTTTTTATCGCACCAGAACGACTTTTTCGAACTGTCCCAGCCGTGGTTATACAGCCGCTTTTGCTTATCGTACATATTGTCGTACACACTTTGGAACTGTTTTACTATATCACCGAAGTTTTTGCCGCCGTTGAACTCGGCTTCATAGCGGGTATAGAATACCTGCGCCATATACAGCCCGTCAAGCCAAACCTGTTCGGGATAAATTTTCTTGTGCCAGAAATTGCCCGAAGCCGTGCGCGGCTGACTCTTTATCTGAGAATACAGCAGCTCGATTGCCTTCTTATACTTGGGCTTGCCCGTTTCGCGGTACAAATCGAACAGCACCCTGCCCTCGTTGAGGTTATCGACGTTGTAGGTTTCAATGTCGTAGCCGCGTATAGTGCCGTCGTCGAAAACGTAATAATCCACAAACTTATCTATAAAATCAAGGTACTTTTTTTTGCCCGTCTGCTGATAAATCGTGTACAGCGAGGTCATCATACAGCCGTCGATATAGTTCCAGCCCGCGGGCTTGCCGTGCTTAATATTCTCGATATTCCATACCGGTCTGTCGGGCGTGGTATCAGAAATAAGACGGTCGATATATTTTTCGATTACGGAATAATCCATATTTACTCCTTTATAAGCTCGGTCACGTTCTTGCAAACGACTTCCTCGCCGACTATGCCGTCGAGCGTGACGTTTTTAAGCACCAGTCTTTCTACATTGTCGACGTACAAACCCTCTTTGCAATGCTCGCCCACACGCAAAGCCATAGCGGGTATAAACGGCTTCGCCTCGGGATTGAACGAAAACGAGACGTTTTCCAAAGTGATTTCCCTAACGGGCTGTTCGGCAAGTCCGTCGAACCACGCCGCCACGCTTTCGCAGCCGACGCAGTTTATATTTCGGAAGGTAAACTTGCCCATATACGGCGTGCCGTCGTCCACGGGTATGCTTTTATCGTGTGACCATACAAACTCGGTTCTGCCGTCGGGGTCGCAGTAATAATACATATTTATAACGAGCGGAGTCTTGACGTTTTCCATAATAATATTTTCAAAGCACACACCGTCGATTATAGCGTCCTTACCTCTGCCGCGGCGGGACTTTATGCGCAGTCCCCTGTCAGTGTGCTTGAAAATGCACTGCCCGACGGTAAGATTCTTTACGCCGCCGCTCATCTCGCTACCGAGCACTATCGCGCCGTGACCGTCGCAGAAAAGGTTGTTCCTTAAAGTATGATTGTTTGCGGGCGTCTTGTACTTCTTGCCCATATACAGCTTGCCGCTTTTCAGTGCGACGCAGTCGTCGCCAACGCTGAATTTACAGCCGACTATGTCCACGCCGTTACAGCTTTCGGGGTCGAGCCCGTCGGTATTCGGCGCGCTTGCGGGACAGGTTACGCTTATATCCAAAAATTTAAGCTTCTCGGAAAAGTAAGGGTGCAAATTCCAGGACGCGGAATTTCCGCACCTTACGCCGTGGAAAACGACGTTTTTACACTTATTCAGAAAAACCAGCCTCGGACGGGCAATGGCGCGCCCCTTGGGGGTTTCCCACCAGGTGGAATTGTTTGCGTTGCCGTTTATAAAGCCCTCGCCTACGATTGCGATATTTTCCTGCCTGTACGCATAAATAAGCGATTGATAACAGTCGTAGGGGTCGCCCTCCCAGCTTGCCGTAACCTCCTCCGCTCCGTCAATGCTTATACGCGCGGGAATTACGGGATAGTGCGCCTCTACGGGGTCACCCAAAATTACGGCGTCCTTTTTCAGCTCGATTGTAATTCCGCTCTTCAAGGCGAGCGGGCGGACGAGGTATTCCCCCGCAGGTACAACCACCCTGCCGCCCTTTGGACAGCGGTCTATTGCATACTGAAATACAAACGTATCGTCCGTTGCACCGTCACCCTTCGCGCCAAGCGCCCTGACGTCGGTTACGCCTTTTTCGGCGGGCGTTCTGAACGAAATGCTATAATCGCCGAGCGTGGTGGAAACGGTATATTCGGTATCGGGTTGAAGATTGAACAGCGAAAATACGTTAGTGTCGCGCTCGCGCTCCTCCGCCTTGCCGTTTACAATTACCCGATATTTTTCGGGGCTGTAATAGGGATTGTTATTTTTCAGCTCGAAACAGGCGGAAACGCTTGAAACGAAAAGCTTTTTAAACATTTATTTCCTCTCTTTTGCGGTTTTTAACGAGATGTACCGCCAAATCTTTAATTCCGATAAACGCCATATCCACGACAAGCACTATAAGCGCCCAGGACAGCGGCTCTATGGGGAAGCTGAACAGCATATTTACGAGGTTGTAAACGTAATTTACAAGTATCGCAACACCGACGTAATACAGCACGTTGGTAAAGAAAGTCCAGTACGCCTTGAACGGAAACGGAAACATCATATACGCGTTGTATTCGCGCCTGTCGGTTTCCATAAACCTGAAAAGCGGGTTTACGAATAAATCCGCAACAAGACCCAACACTATGCCGTCTAGAACGAGCAGGTCAACCGTAGACTGAACGACGATGCCCAGTCCGATGTTGACGAAAAAGCAGACCATGCCCGCAAACCACCACTTAACGAAAAACGCCTTTAAAAATACCGGAATACGCGAAAGAAAATCGGTGCGGTATGGATTAAATTCCTTGCTTCCGCCGCCGATGCCCGTGCAATCGGATATTTTCATGGACACCTCGCCGTAATCCGAAACGTCCTCGCCTTTTAGCGCTGCGACCAGCTCGTCCACCTTTTCGGTTTTAAGGTCGTAAAAGTTTTCGATTGTAGTCTCTTTGAATTTCTTCTTTTTTGCCATAGTTATCTCTTGAAAAATAACCGACAAAAAGCTTTGTCGGTTATCGGGTTATTAATCTTCCTGAATATCGATTTTACCTGTCATATTTTCGGTCGCCGATTCGAGTTTTACCGAAGTATCTATTTTGCGGATAAACTTTGCGTAAACGGGAAGCAACGCGAACACTATCGCCGATAATGCGAGCAGCACTATATGTCCGATTATGTACGGTTGAGCCGCGCGGCAGGCAATATCCATAGGCGAACCGCTGAGCTGTAAGGCGTTTATGCACGCATCCATCTGAATATAGTATACCAAATCGCCCCCAAGCTGTCCTGCAATCATTACTCCGACGAGCACGATGAAAAACACGTTGGGTTTTTTACGTTTGGGAAATGCGTTTAAAAAACTGACGAGATACAGCAACGACAACAGCGTGGTTATGAATACACAAATTCCCGTTGCCGGCGTACGGGTATCGTTAGCGGCATACTGAACCGCTCTGGACACCGAAAACAGTATAAGCATAAAGTATACGGTGGTAATAACCATAATCGCAAACGGAATAGTCTGAGGCTTTACTTTAAGCGCAACTATTCTTTTGCGCCCCCATTCCTTCAGGGCGGCGACAAATTTCGCGCTCTTTGACGGCGTGTTA
>CATJZR010000042.1 GCA_949745625.1 uncultured Eubacteriales bacterium
ACCCATTACCTCTATTTCGCCGCAGTCGGGGCAGACCCAGACGGGCAGAGGCGTACCCCAGTATCTGTCGCGGGAAAGGCCCCAATCGATTACGTTTTCGAGGAAGTTGCCCATTCTGCCCTCTTTAATAGTGTCGGGCATCCAGTTGACCGAGCGGTTTGCGGCGATTATCTCGTCCTTTACCTTCGTAACTTGCACAAACCAGCTCGATTTTGCGTAGTACAGAAGCGGCGTGTCGCAGCGCCAGCAGTGCGGATAGTCGTGTTCGAATGGCACAACCTTGAACATAAGTCCCTTATTTTCGAGTATTTCAAGAATAATTTTATCGGCTTTTTTAGCAAAAATCCCGTCAAGCTCGGCAAACCTTGCGTCAAAGCAGCCCTTTTCGTTGACAAGCTGAATTACGGGTAAACCGTAACGCTTACCGACCTTGTAGTCGTCCTCGCCGAATGCGGGCGCAATGTGTACGACGCCCGTTCCGTCGCCCATGGTGACGTAACCGTCGCATACGACGTAATGCGCTTTTTGCGGCACGTTTGCGGGCGAAATTCGCTTTATTTCCTCTGAAGTCTGCGGGAAGAGAGGCTCGTATTCAAGCCCTTCCCACTCTCTACCAGCCCTTTTTTCGAGAACGGTATATTCCTCGAAAAAGCTTCCGACAAGCGCTTCGGCAAGTATATACCTTACTCCGTCTGTCTCTATTTTTACATACGGCTCGTCGGGGTTCATACATAACGCTGCGTTAGAAGGTAACGTCCAGGGCGTGGTAGTCCAGGCGAGAATGTATTCGTCCTTTTTACCCTTTACCTTAAAGCGCGCGACGGCGGAATTTTCCTTAACCTTTTTATAGCCCTGCGCAACCTCGTGCGAGGAAAGCGCCGTTCCGCAGCGCGGGCAGTAGGGCACGATTTTGTGACCCTTATACAGCAGCCCCTTTTTGTGCATTTCCTTTAACGCCCACCACTCCGACTCGATATACTTGTCGTCGTAGGTTATATAGGGATTGTCCATATCGACCCAGTAGCCGACTGCCTCGGACATTCTTTCCCATTCGCCCTTGTACTTCCATACAGACTGCTTGCACTGCTTGATAAACGGCTCTATGCCGTATTCCTCAATCTGCTCTTTGCCGTCGAGGCCGAGCGATTTTTCAACCTCGAGCTCAACCGGCAGACCGTGGGTATCCCAGCCCGCTTTCCTTAAAACGTGCTTGCCCTTCATGGTCTGATAGCGCGGAATAATGTCCTTCATAACGCGCGTTAAAATATGCCCTATATGCGGCTTCCCGTTGGCTGTAGGGGGTCCGTCGTAAAACGAGAATTCTTCCCCGCCCTCGTTTTTGCCGACGCTGCTTTCGAAAATATCGTTCTGCTTCCAGAACTCTATAATTTCCTTTTCACGCTCGACAAAGTTTAAAGAAGTATCAACCTTTTTGTACATAAAAACTCCTTAGCTTTTATTTATAAAAAAAGATGCCCAAATCATTTTGGACACCGAAAGTGCTTATAAACCACCAAAACAAACTGACATTTGTTGTAACTTGTAACGGGTTACAAATCCGCGCAAAACTACTCGGTGTAGTAGACCTTTCGCAATGCGGGCTAAAAGGTGATAGGCTGAGAACCTGCTTGCTTTCTCACACCAACCGAAAGCTCTCTGAAAAGCGCAGTAAAAAGCCGTTGTCCTTTGTCATAGCCTTTAATTAAATTTTTCACATAATTGTTTCACTATTCTGCGCGCAACAATTATCGTGACTTTAAGGCGTTGCCCTATTTGCGCAAATCACCATGGGCAAACACTTATATAATTTGCTACAAATTCACCTACCGAGGCGAAGGTTTTCGCAAATTGGATTGCGCTGCGCAAAAATATGATTTTGCTTGCGCCGTTCATAATTTAATTATATTTATTTAATTTAAAAAAGTAAAGCAAATTGAAACAAAAATTTATTTTAACGGTATCTGGGCGCAGGCGTTCAGCGTCATATCCGCAAAATTCCCCTCACGGTACTGAACAAGCCCTTCCGCCGCTATCATTGCAGCGTTGTCGGTACAGTATCTCTTTTCGGGGAGAATAAGCCGTAGCCCTGCCTTATTACATTCAGACTGCAAACGCGTGCGCAGATAATCATTGGCGGCAACACCGCCGCCGACAGTCACCGTATCTACGCCCAGCGCCGCCGCGCTGTCCACGGTTTTTTTAATAAGTGGGTCTATTGCCGTTTTCTGAAAAGACGCCGCGACGTCCTCTCTTTTAACTTCGCCGCCCTTTTGCTCGGCGTTATGACAGTAGTTGATTACCGCGGTTTTAAGCCCGCTGTACGAAAACGCGCTGCCGCGAATAAGCGGCGACGGAAATTTAATGCTTGCGCTGCCGCTTTCGGCAAGACGCTGTACATTGGGCCCGCCGGGATAAGGCAGTCCGAGAATACGCGCGACCTTGTCGAACGCTTCACCGACGGCGTCGTCGGTTGTCGAGCAAAGCACTTCGAACCCGGTAAAAGCTTTAACGTGAATAACCGCGGTATGTCCGCCGCTTGCAAGCAGCGTTACGTAGGGCGGTTTAAGCGCGCCGTCAGTAAGATACGCCGCCGACAGATGACCGCGGATATGGTTTACCGCGATAAGAGGCACCTTTAAGGCGTATGCAAGCGACTTTGCAAACGACAGTCCCACAAGTAACGCGCCCAAAAGTCCCGCGCCGTAGGTTACCGCAACAGCATCGATGTCGCGTAAGTCCACGCCTGCTTCCGCTACCGCTTGGTTTACCGCCTCGTCCACCGCCTCGGTGTGTGCGCGCGAGGCAATCTCGGGAACCACCCCGCCGTATTTTGCCTGTTCGGCAGCGGAAGAAAAAATCACGTTCGACAAAAGCTGTCTGCCGCGAATTACCGCGGCAGACGTTTCGTCACAACTCGATTCGATTCCTAAAATTACAGGATTTTCTTTCATATAAAGCGTCCGTCGGTTTCTATAAGCAAGCAGTACAATGAAACCGCGTAAACCGCAAGGGAGTTTACAATGAAGTAAATGACCGCAGCGGTGCGCAAGGTTGAAGCCGTAATGCGTAGCTTAGAGGAAGCGACTTATATTGTTTTCTTTAAATAGTCGATTATGAAGCCTTGAATATCCCCGTCCATAACCGCCTGCACGTTGGAATTTTCGTAACCGGTGCGGTGGTCTTTGACAAGCGTATAAGGGCAGAACACGTACGAACGTATCTGACTGCCCCATTCTATTTTTTTTATTTCGCCCTTTATGGCGGCATCCGCGGCCTCGCGCTCGGCAATCTGCCTTTCGATAAGCTTTGCCCTGAGATACTGGAACGCCATTTCCTTGTTTTGAAGCTGGCTGCGCTCGTTCTGACAAGTTACGACTATACCCGTAGGAAAATGGGTTATTCGTATTGCGGTTTCGGTTTTATTGACCTTCTGACCGCCCGCGCCCGAAGAGCGGTAAACGTCGATACGTATATCCTCATCGCGGATTTCAACGTCCTTTTCGTCGTCAACCTCTGGCATGACTTCAAGCGATGCAAACGATGTGTGTCTGCGCTTGTTTGAATCGAACGGTGAAATTCTTATAAGACGGTGAACACCCTTCTCCGCCTTTAAAAAGCCGTACGCATTTTCGCCCTCTACGCGGAAGGAAACGCTTTTCAGCCCCGCCTCGTCGCCGTTCTCAAAATCGAGCTCGGTTACCTTAAAGCCCGCTCTCTCGCAATAGCGGGTATACATTCTGTACAGCATCCCCGTCCAGTCGCAAGCCTCGGTGCCGCCCGCGCCCGAGTGCAGGTTTAGTATTGCGTTGTTGGCGTCGTATTCGCCGCGCAACAGCGCACGGATACGCATCTGATCTATATCCTCGTCGGCTAACGAAATCATACTTTCCAGCTCGGGAATAAGGCTTTCGTCGTCCGCCTCTTCGATTAAGTCGATAAACGCAAACGCGTCTGCAAGGGCAGCCGCGCCCTTTTCGTAAGAGCGTATTTTATTTTCAACAGCCGAAATTTCCCTGCCGACTCTCTTCGACTTTTCCAAGTCCTGCCAGACTGCGGGGTCCTCCTGTTCCTTTTTCAGCTCGTCGAGCTTTGTGCCCAGATTGTCTATATCGAGCGCGTATTTAGCCTCCGACAGAGTGTCGGAAAGCGATTTTAATTTTAATCTGTAATCGTCTGCTTTAAACATAAAAAACCTCTCACGAAATTTTAGTCACTCGTGACGCCTAAAATTTCCGTGGCTTTAGGGCGTTGCCCTCTTTGCGCGATTGTAGATTGCTCTCCAAACTTATAATCGCGCAAATTCACCTACTGAGGCGCAGGTTTGCGCAAATTGGGTTGCGCGGCGCAAAAGCGTGGTTTTGCTTGCGCCGTTAATTTATAAATATAACTCCTACAACAATGATAGCAATACCGAATGTAAGAAAAATAGGTAGTAATATTGCTATTGACCTTTTGGCATTTTGCCTTCTAAAAGCGTATACTTCGTCATCGGGGGTCTGGTCAAAATAGAATGGCGCACCTGCAAAACCATTATTAACAACTATTCCCGAAACTTCAATGTCATCTTCTCCTACGGGTATTTTATACATATCGTTCCATAAGTTTTTCGCCCATTTATAGAAAATTGCAAAGAGTTTACGACTTTCGTTATCAATTTCAAATGTTGCGGCTTCACCGTTTTTAAGCTTTCCTAAAAGTCTGCACTTAACTCCGCATATAACAGTATCACCTTCGGTATCTTCGATATAAAGTTTTACTTTTCCCGCAAAGCCCAAATACGAATTTCTTCTTCCAACAGTAAGCTTTCTCATATTTTACTTGTGGTCTTTCCAGTAGCAGCAGTCCTTATATTTCTTCCCCGAACCGCAGGGGCAAGGGTCGTTTCTGCCGATACGCGTGTTTTTGTCCGCCACTTTGGGCTGAGCCTTACCGCCTATATTGGTAAACAATTCCTTGGGTGCTTCGGGGGCGCCGCCTACCGCTACGCTGCCGTCCGATACGGGTTTTGCCGGCGCTGACGGCGCGGGGGCATCGGCTTTCCGAGCTTCCGCCGCGCGTTCGTCTGCAACCTGCCTTGCTCTTTCCGCTACCGACGGATTGAGCGCGCCGGGGCGGGGAATAGGTCTGCCCGGCTGAACGCGGACTATCCTGCCCTTTAAAAGACGGGAAACGGTTGTCGTCTGTATACGGTCAATCATTTCCATAAACATATCGTAGCCTTCCTGCTTATAGGCGATAACGGGGTCCTGCTGGGCGTAGCCGCGCAGACCGATACCCTTTCTGAGCTGGTCCATTGCGTCAATGTGGTCAATCCAGTTTCTGTCGACGGCGCGCAGCAACTCGTTACGCTCTATCTGGTAGTAATCTACCTGCATGTTTGTTTCCTGTCTGATATTAACTATCTTCTGTTCGTAAGCCTTGGTAACTTCCTTGGTGATTTTGTTGATAGCCTGCTGGTACTCCCACTTGTCAAGCATATCCCGCGTAATTTCGAACGTACACTCGTCGGGATAAACCTTTTGTATAAGCGCCTCGTTCAACGCAACCTCGTCCCACTTTTCAGGCATAGCTTCAACATTGACCGTTTCCGCGACGATTTTTTCGATATAGTCGGGAATAAACTTTAAAATTTCATCGTGGATATTCTGTCCGCGCAACACCCTCATACGCTCGCCGTAAATCGTTTTACGCTGCTCGTTCATAACCTCGTCGTATTGAAGGGTATGCTTTCTTATACCGAAGTTTCTGCCCTCTATAGCCCTCT
>CATJZR010000043.1 GCA_949745625.1 uncultured Eubacteriales bacterium
CAGACTGCTTGGATGTATCGCTGCGCATAGTGGCGAAGCGGGTGCGCTTATGCCCCTTATGCACGAAGCGCAGAGCATTTACGGTTATCTGCCCGCGGAGGTGCAGACGGTAATAGCGGAAAAGCTTAATATACCGCTTGCCGAGGTTTACGGTGTTGCTACGTTCTATTCGCAGTTTTCGCTTTCCCCTAAGGGCAAGCATCAGATAAGCGTCTGCCTCGGTACGGCGTGCTACGTAAAGGGCTCGGACCGTATTCTCGAGGTTCTCGAAAAAGAGCTTAAAATAAAATGCGGCGAATGTACGCCCGATGGGAAATTTTCGATAGACAGCTGTCGCTGCGTCGGCGCGTGCGGACTTGCGCCCGTCATGATTATCGACGGCGAGGTTTACGGCAAGCTGAAATCGGATGACGTGGGGGAAATTTTAGAAAGGTATATGAAGGGCTGAAATTATGACTGTTAAAGAGCTTGAAAAAATAGCCGCGGACAAAGCGGATTTAATTAAGGTAAGAAAAATCGTGCGTGAGCAGGCGGAGGAGCTTGCCAAAAACACCGGCTACAGAAAGCAGGTGCTGGTGTGCGGCGGCACGGGATGTACGTCCTCGCACTCGCATCAGGTGATAGAGCAGTTAGAGCGGTCGTTTGCCGAGCTGGGAATAAACGACGTGCTGATAGTAAAGACGGGCTGCTTCGGGCTTTGCGCGCTGGGACCCATAATGATAGTTTACCCCGAGGGAGCGTTCTATTCGCAGATGACGCCCGAGCACGCTAAAACCGTAGCCGAGAGGCATCTTATAAAGGGAGGCGAGGTAGTCAAAGAGCTTCTCTATGCCGACACTGTTCACGCCGACGGCAGTATAATTCCGTTCGCGGAAATCCCCTTTTACAAGCATCAGGTGCGCATAGCGCTGAGAAACTGCGGGGTTATCGCCGCCGAGAGTATAGAGGAGGCCATTGCCGCGGGCGACTACGCAGCGCTTGCAAAGGTGCTTACCTCTATGACGCCGGACGATGTAATTTCGCAAATAAAGGCGGCGGGTCTGCGCGGCAGAGGCGGAGCGGGCTTCCCTACGGGACTGAAATGGCAGTTTACCAAGGACGCAGAGGGCGACGTCAAATACGTTTGTTGTAACGCGGACGAGGGCGACCCCGGCGCGTTCATGGACCGCTCGATTTTGGAAGGCGACCCGCATACCGTGCTTGAAGCTATGACTATTGCAGGCTATGCGGTCGGCGCGTCGGAGGGGTATATCTACGTCCGCGCCGAATATCCCATTGCTGTGGAAAGGCTTAAAATCGCCATTGACAGGGCGAGGGAGAAGGGGCTGCTCGGCAAAAATATCTTAGGCAGCGGGTTCGACTTCGACGTCAATATCAGGCTTGGCGCGGGCGCGTTCGTCTGCGGCGAGGAAACTGCGCTTATGGCGAGTATAGAGGGCAAAAGGGGCGAGCCGCGCCCCCGTCCCCCCTTCTCGGCGCAGTGCGGAATATACAAAAAGCCCACAGTTTTGAACAACGTGGAAACTTGGGCGAGCGTCGCGCCGATTATTCTCAACGGTGCGGAGTGGTTCTCGTCAATCGGTACCGAAAAGAGCAAGGGCACAAAGGTATTCGCGCTCGGCGGTAAAATAAACAACGTCGGACTTGTGGAAGTACCCATGGGTACGCCGCTGAAAACTATCGTCTACGATATAGGCGGCGGACTTCCAGACGGCAAAAAGTTCAAGGCGGCGCAGACGGGCGGACCTTCGGGCGGGTGTATTCCCGCAACGCACTTGAACGTGCCTATGGACTTCGACAATCTGACGGCAATCGGTTCGATGATGGGCTCGGGCGGACTTATAGTAATGGACGAAAATACCTGTATGGTCGACATTGCGAAATTCTACCTCGAATTCACCGCCGACGAAAGCTGCGGAAAATGCACGGCGTGCAGAATAGGCACCAAGCGTCTACTGGACATTCTCAAAAAGATTACCGAAGGCAACGGCGAGCCCGAGGATTTGGAGAAGATTGCCGAGCTTGCCGAACACATGAAAACATCGTCGCTTTGCGCGCTCGGACAGTCTGCTCCCAACCCGATACTTTCCACCATGAAGCATTTCGGCGACGAGTACATAAAGCACGTTTACGCAAAGAAATGCCCCGCGGGCGTGTGTAAGTCGCTTTTAAGCTACTACGTAAACCCCGACAAGTGTCGCGGCTGTACGCTTTGCAGGCGTAACTGTCCCGCCAACGCAATCTCGGGCGAGGTCAAGGCGGTGCACGAAATAGACACCAAAAAATGTATCAAATGCGGACAGTGTATATCGCACTGCAAATTCGGCGCAATAGAGATTAAATAGGGTGGTGCAGATATGGTCAATTTAAAAATTAACGGTATTCAGGTAAGTGTGCCCGAGGGCTCGACCGTGTTGCAGGCGGCAAAGGTCGCAAACGTGCGTATCCCCACGCTTTGCTATTTAAAAGACGTTCAGTGCGTCGGCTCGTGCAGGCTTTGCCTTGTCGAGGCGACGGGGGCAAGGGGGCTTGTGACCGCGTGCACCTATCCCGTATCCGAGGGTATGGAGGTTCGCACAAATACGCCGGCGGTAAGAAAATCGAGAAAGACCACGGTCGAGCTGATACTGTCCACGCATAAAAAGAAGTGTTTAAGCTGCGTCCGCTCGATGAATTGCGAGCTGCAAAAGCTCGCGCTCGAATTCAATGCGGAAGAGGACAGATTCGGTACCGACCACGATTTGATGCCGGTAGACGACTTGTCGGCATCGATAGTAAGGGATAACAGCAAGTGCGTAATGTGTACCCGCTGCGTTGCCGCGTGCACGCAGCAGACTATAGCCGCGATAGGTCCGCAGAACAGAGGCTATTCCAAGACGATAGGCTCGCCGTACGGCGTTTCGCTTGCGCATACCTCGTGCGTTAATTGCGGTCAGTGCGTGGTTGCGTGTCCCGTCGGCGCGCTGTATGAAAAGAGCAGTGTTGCCGACGTCTGGGGCGCGATAGTCGACCCCGAAAAGGAAGTCGTGTTCTTCACCGCGCCGTCCGTCCGCGCGACTCTCGGCGAGGCGTTCGGCCTGCCTGTCGGCACCAACGTAGAGGGGAAAATGGTTTCCGCGATAAAGCAGCTTGGCGACGTCAGGTGTTTTAATATGGACATCACGGCAGACTTAACTATTATGGAAGAGGCGACCGAGCTTCTTACGAGAATTCAGAGCGGCGGCGCGCTTCCTATGTTTACAAGCTGCTGCCCCGGGTGGGTCAAGTTTGCCGAGCATTACTATCCCGAGCTGCTGCCGAATATCTCTACCTGCAAATCCCCGCAGGAAATGTTTTCGGCATTGCTTAAAACCTATTACTGCGAAAAAAACGGCATAGACCCCAAAAACCTTTTTGTCGTTTCGGTAATCCCCTGCACGGCTAAAAAATTCGAAGTGACGCGCGACGAGCTCGGGCACTATACGGACGCGGCAATCACCACGCGCGAGCTTGCCAAAATGATTAAAGAGGCGGGCGTTGATTTCGTCAATCTTCCCGACTCTGCGTTCGATACTCCGTTTGAAGAGGCGAGCGGCGCAGGAGCGATTTTCGGTGCGACCGGCGGAGTTATGGAGGCGGCTCTGAGGACCGCGGCGGTCAGACTCGGCGGAGACGGCGCACCCCTCGAATTTAAAGAGGTGCGCGGCACGGCGGGCGTAAAGGAAGCGGAATATACCGTCGGCGGCAAGACCGTCAAGGTTGCAGTTGCAAGCGGGCTGGGCAACGCGCGCGCCGTTATCGAGGATATAAAAAGCGGTAAAAAGAATTACGCGTTCGTCGAAATTATGGCTTGCCCGGGCGGGTGTATAAACGGTGGCGGTCAGCCCTACGTCCACGACGAGATAAGAAACAATATCGACTTAAAGGCAGTCCGCGCGCAGGCGCTGTACGACTACGATAGCGACAGCAAATTGCGCCGCTCGCACGAAAATCCCGCGGTGGAAAAGCTGTACGCCGAATTTTTTGAAAAGCCCAACAGTCACAAGGCTCACAAGCTTTTACATACTACCTATACCAAAAGAGAAAAATATTGATTTTTATTACACGCCCTGAAATTCTTTCGGGCGTGTAATTTTAAAAATAGCTATTGCATTTGTGCGTATTTTCTGTTACAATAAAATTATGGAAAATGTAGGCGAAAAAATTTACAATTTAAGAAAAGAAAAGGGAGTATCGCAGGAAGAGCTTGCTTTTGCATTGAAAACTTCAAGACAAACCGTTTCAAGGTGGGAAAATAATTCTGTTAGCCCTACGTTTACAAATCTTGAAAGCTTATGTAAATATTTTAACGTAAGTAACGATTATTTTTTTTGCGGGGCGGAAACCAAATCGGATAAAGAAGAAAAGGCAAGCGCGCAGAATGCAGCCGTTTCGAATAATAACCGAAAATTAATTGTTTTCGTGGCGGCGGTCGCATTGCTTGCGTTATGCGTGATAGCGTGTTGCTTCGCGGGTTACGTAACCATTTCGCCCGCAGATATAGACGGGCTGAATATCAGAATAGTAAACAGGTTTAAATACGTGGGTATAGTTTGCGTGATAATAGGGGCGATTGCGTTCGCAATGCAGATAACCTTGATTGCGGTATTTATCAAAGATAAGAGAAAATCAAAACGTAACACGCATTTTGGTAAAATGTAACAAAGATGTGGCAGACAATTTAATATTTTTAATTTATAATGTATATGTACATGGCTTGTAATAGTCCTTGTGCGTATACTTTTTTTATAGGAGAAAAAAATGAGAAGTATCTTTAAAACAACTGCGGCACTGTGTGGAGGTGTATTACTTGCAATTTCGGGAAGTTTGGCTTGTCTTAATATTACTCACTATAAAGTCTATGCGGAAGAGAATCGTAATAATATGCGAGAAACTGTTGTACATAATACGGACAGTACAAGCGATATAAATTTACCTCTGTTTTATAGCGGTTTTTCATTGTCTACAAGCAACATAACTGCTATTAGTGCTTATTCTACATATAGTACAAGCTCGCTACAATATAGTACTACTTATGGTGAATGGAGTGAGTCGTTCAAAAAATATAACTGTTACGCTTTTGCATTAGGAAAAAATGATAAATATTATTATATTGGCGAAAAATCGAATATTTCATTAAATATAACAACAGGATGGAATTGTAATGGTCCATTTGTTGTATCAATAAATAATACCATACAACAATTAGCAGATTATACCGTACATGATTTAAATAATTTTGGATATAATTGTGTAACTTCTTCAAAAAACTCTTTTTTTGAACCTTATGATGAGCAAACACTCATTTGCGTAAGAAAATCTAAAAACGATTTTCATTTCATGAGATATGTCAACGGCAGTTGGTTGCATAAACCTGGCTGGACTTGGATTTTAAAGTATAATTCAGTTCCAAATGTAAATGAGGATTGGGTTTTTGAGGTGGCTTATAATGAAAATGGTAAAGTTATATATAAAAATAATGCGGGGTATCCGTATACGGGAGATATTTATTTTATAAAGTATTCAAGCTCGCATAATTATAGTTGTTATGAATATAAAAATACAACGGAACATTATGTGACATGTAAAAATTGTTCTTCGGCGTTACGCAGTGAACAGCATACTTTTAAATTTTATAAACCTGGGGCTAGACAGTGCAAAGGATGTTATTATATTCTTTACGATAACGGATTAGGACAGATAACCATGAAGGATGAGAAAGAAAGGATATGAAATCAATACAAAAAACAATAAAATTAATAGTGTTTATGCTTGCGGCTTCGTTATGTGCGTTCGGTTCCGCTTGCGGGGCATCACGTGTGATTGTGTGGAGTCACGAAATTTACTCGATTGCAAGCGGTCTACGCCTGGATTGTTACGGGGTTCCCGTATTATATAAAATGGAGGACGCCGTAATAGAAATGCAAAACTATTGCGATACGGGTATGGTGGTTATTCCCGATTACAGTATCGTAAAGAATAGCGACAAATATTCTTATTATAGTGAACCGTCTTCGCCTGAAGATATCAACGGGGGAACGAAACAGCTTCTGTACGGCGAAACGCTGTTCTACGAGGGAAGCCCGAGATTTGACTATGATTTGTTTCAATGGAAACCCGTATGCGGATTTTGGGATAACGCAGCGAAAGGCGTTGTCGATTACGTTTCTTTTATATCGCGCAGGAACGATGAAATCGCAGGATATGCGATAGTGTATTTTTGGGTGGAAGAAGATTACGCGTACGGTAAAGTGCTTGCCGATAAAGAAGTTTCCAATACGTCGGAAGAAGTCGTAAGGGAAAAGATACAAAAGGTAATAGAAAATCATAAACGGTGATAGCGACGAAAAGCGGGCGGAAAGATTTCCGCCCGCCGTATTTTAAAATTTTTAAAAAAATTTTAAAATTTTGTCACGAAATCGCTTTAAAATTTACTCTTTGATTAA
>CATJZR010000044.1 GCA_949745625.1 uncultured Eubacteriales bacterium
ACCTTAATCATTTTTCTTCCTCTTACCCCTTTTGTTTTTTGCAATTATGTCGAATACCGACAAAACGATGCCTATAATTATATAGATATAGAACGTAAACAGTCGCCACGCGATGACAGACCACACCAAAGCGGGCCCCGCAGCCACGGAAAAGGCAAGCGCGCCCATTCCCTCGATAACTCCCGAATTGCCCGGCGTGGGGATAAACGAAACGCCGAATATCGCGTACACGTTCAGCGACGTTACCGTAATCAGCAGCCCTTCCACGGGGCAGGAAAACGCAAGCATTACGAAGTAAGGTATGGCGAACGTGATAGCCGACTCTAAAAAGCAGACCAACAGCAGCAGCGCGAAATTGACGGGACTTTTAGCCATCTGCTTAAACGCGTTTTTGAAATCGTAAACTATTTTTTCTGCGCGTTCGGTTGCCTTATCTACGTCCTTGACTAATTTGATTTTGTTGCCCACCTTAATTACGCCGACCGCCATTTTGCGCATGAACTTGGGCAACAAGAGAAACAGCAGCACGAACAAGGGTATTATAAGGTTTATGCCTATTCCTACCCAGCCCGTTATTTTTAACAGATTGCCGCCGCTCACATTGTCCAAAACGCCCTTGACGGCGCCGGCAATCATAAGCGCCGCGCCGAGAATTATCCAGCACATAATGCTGAAAATGTATCTTATGAGGACTATTGCCGAAGAGTTGCCGCCGCTTATACCCTTTGTGTTCAGATAGTAAATCTGCATGGGCTGACCGCCCGTAGCGAACGGTGTAACCGCGTCGTAATATTTTCCCAGAAAATTCGTTTTAATCGACGCGCCCAAGCGGTATTTACCGGTAACGGTCTTGCCGATAATACAAAATTTGACCACGTCCAGCGCCATACCCGCAGCGACGACCGCAACAAGCACGACTAAAAACACCGGACTTGCGCCGCGCATAACCTCGCCGAAGGACGAGCCGTCGTGCCCGATTTCGTTTACTACGCCGAGCAGCGAAATTATCCCCACCGCGATAACCGCAACTAGAAATACGTTCCAAAGCACGCTCTTTATCCGCTTTACGTTGAGCGGCTTTTTTGCAGGCTGCGACGCGGCGGGGACGGTAAAATCGCCGTCCCCGTCCGCAACGGGCTGCGCGTCAATCTCGGACAAAACGGCGTTTTCACCGCCGTCCGTCAACGTGTCTGTATTTTCTTTGTTTTCGTCCTTTCTTTCCAAAATTCACCTTTTAAGTCGTACTTATTCGACCTTTAAGCCCCAGCATCGCGCCTTTTTGGATAATTCGCTGTCAAAAAACTTCCAAAGACGCTGCACGCGGGTGTTATCCTCTAACTGAGGTCCCGCCTCCAACTTGGTTGCGCCAAGTTTGCAGATACCTTCGAGACAATGGTTTATGATAATGGCGGGCACGCCGAGCCCCTGATGCTCGGGCAGTATGCCAATACTGAGAAGGTCGACGGTTTTGGGGTGCTTCATTGCGCGCAGGTACGGAATGAACCCGCGGAAGAATATGCGACCTCTGCCCTTTTGCATGACCTCCTTCATAGAGGGTATGCAGTAGCCGTAGGCTATAACCTTTCCGTCCTTCATAACCACGGTAGCCAGCTCGGGAATAAGCACGCTCATCAAAACCTTGGTTTCGCGGATTTTCTGCTTTTCGTTTATCGGGCTGGTGCCGTACAGGTGCTCGAAAGCCTTGTCGAGCACGTCCAAAGCCTGAACGATATATTCCTTCAATTTCTTTTTGTCGTGTTTTAAATAATACGCCACATCAAGAATTTCGTAGCCGTATTTTTGCATTACCGAATCGCTTAACGCCTTAATCTTTTCGGGCGGTGTCTCGGGCGGCGTAATAGTATAACAATTCCAGTCCACAACCTTGTACGCGCCCAGCTTTTCCATGTGCTCGACGTAGTACGGATAATTGTAAATTTCTATGTAGTTGCTGTCCCTGTCGAAGCCTTCGATAAGCATTCCCTCTTCGTTGAGGTCGGAAAAGCTCATAGGTCCGATAATTTCGGTCATGCCGAGCTCCTTAGCCCACTCGATAAGCTTATCGAAAAGCGCTTTCGTAACCTCGAAATCGTCTATCACGTCAAAGCGGGTAAAGCGCAGCTGCTTATAACCGAATTTTTCGTTTGCGCCGCGGTGCCATATACCCGCTATGCGCCCGGCGATTTTACCGTCCTTGTACGCAAGGAACATTCTGCAATCGGCAAACCTGAACGCGTCGTTTGTTTCGGGGTCGAATTCCGCAAATTCGTCGGAATAAAGATTACAGCACGCATGCGGACTGTCTCTGTACAGGTCTATTACGAATTTAAAGAATTTCTTTTTATCTCTTTTAGTTACGATTTCTTTAATCTCAATCATATTTTTTCCTAAGAATTTTATTATTTAAACAAAACGGCGGTCTGACGACCGCCGTTTGATTATTTATTTTTCTTTTTACTCTTCTCTTTCTCAAACTGAACGTCGATGTCGTCCTTGTTCTTGGGCTTGATTACAAGAAGAAGTATTATAGCGACGAACGAAACGCCCGCAACCGATAATAAAATTACCGAAGCCACATTGTTTTTAAGCCATTCGCTTTCGCCCTTCAAAGCCTTTGCTTCTACCGAAGATACTACCGCAAGCGAGCACGTCACGGGGTCGGTGTTGTACTGCGTGTCGGTAACCTCCGCTCTCATAAAGTAGAACGCGTTGCCGTCCTGCGGAGTGAAGCTCGTCGAAGACGTGCTCCAACCGTAGTCCTTGAATTCCTCGTAGTCCTCGTCCGTTTCGGAAACCTGCTTTATTTCCTTGAAATATTTACGGGTTTCCTCACTCTCGAAAAGTCCGTCCATAGCGTCGATAAACTCTTCGTAGCTGAAAGTAATTTTAGTTGCGGCATAGTAGCCCGCCCTGTCGAAAAGGAAAAGCCTGTACTTGACCTCGTAGCTGTTTTCAACGCCGTTTATCTCAAACGATGCCGACGTGTAGTTGGTGCCTACGTACGCGGTGCTCTGCTTTTCGGGCTTCTCTTTGAAATGCGCGCCCTTATAGTCTACGTTAAACGTGAACCAGGGCAGCTTGTCGTGCCTGTCGTCGTCCGAATAAATGTTCCATATATCGCCTGACGAGAATTTGACGGGTTTGCCGTCTTCCATATAGTACATGTCGTTGCCCGCAACGTCGGTAGCGTACAGTGTGAAGCGGTAGCTACCGGGTTTGGTGACGTTAATGGAAAGGTTGTTCGTAGCAAGCGAGGTGTTAGAAGACTGGGTATCGCTGTAATAGTATATGCTCAGCTTCATGTTGGTGTACGGCGTGGAATTTTCAACGAACAGAGATTCCGCCGAGGGTAGATAGAAGTAGCTCTGCGAGCCTGCCGAAAGATTGCTTGCGGCCTTGTCTACCTTCTTTTGATATTCCTTGCAAATTTCTTCCCAAGTCATACCCTGAGGCATACCCTGTGCCTCGTAGTTGTAGGTAACACCTTTAAGGTCGTCGCCGACGGCGATAAAGTCGTAATTATTGATTTTAAGTTTGTGCTCGTCTTCCAGATACCAGTCGAAGAAAACGTAGCTCTCGGCGCCGTTCGAAGAGGTATCTACTACCTTTGCGTACGCCTTTACAGCCATATCGACCTTGAAGTCATCGGCACCGCCGAAGCCCGCGCACTCCTCCTCGGAGGGCAGATAGAAGTCCTTGTCCGAGTCGAGCAGTATATCGGAATCCACTTCCTTGAACCTGTCGTCCTCGTAGTCGTTGTAGTTAACGTCGGATTTTAGATAGTCGTCGTATCTGAGCGCGTAATAGTAAAGCGTGCTTGAAGGCGAGGAACGCAGCACGTCGATTAACTGATAATCGAACTTGACCTCTCCGCCTATTTCAAGGTGGGAAATCGCTTTGTTGAGGCAAAGCACCGCGGGAGTGTTGTCGGTGACGTTACCGCCGACGTAGTGGTCGCCCTCTTCCCTCGGGCTGTTGATTATAAATTCCTGATTGTTGAGCGAGTATAAAACCATTTTGGCTACGCCCGCTTCCTCTTCGCCCTCGCTCTCTTCGAATTCCGCGCTGAAAATCAAAGGATAAACGGGCGTGGTCGACGAAGACGAATATTTGGCGTAATTGCCGCCCACGTTTACCATATTGCCGTCAACCGACGGATTTCCGTCGTTGCTTACGGTAACGTGGTACGAGCCCTCAAGCTTTTGGTCGAATATTATATTGATATGGTCTTTATCGAGTATCGTGTCGCTATCGGGCGCGGTCTTGTCCTTATCGTCGGTAATCGCAACCTTAACGCCGTCGGTCCCCGCCGGAAAAAACATAATGTAATTAGCGGTTTTGCCCTCTTCCGTCTTGGAATACTGCTGAGACTCGAACGTAATTACGAATTTTTTGAAATCGGTGTTCTTGAAGCCGATTTCCATATTGAATTTACCGTTAACGACTTTCTTGGTTGCACTTTCGCCCTCACCCTCGGTAACCTGCTCAAACCAGTTGTAGGCAAGGTTTTTTCTGTACGAAATGCTGTCGTCGTTATAGGCGAACGTAAACATAGTATAGAAAACGTCTTTTTCGCCGTCGGTCTGCTTATCGACCAGCACGTTAGCCTCTTCCGAAGCGGTAAACACATTCGAACCGCTTACGCTAATCGAACCCGCAGCCTCGGCGGGCTTGAAATTGATAGCAAAAACCGCCGCAACCGACATAATCAGCACGAGAGCGAGCGCTATCACCGTAAATTTGAATTTCGTTTTCATATATGAACTCCGATAGTTAACCAAAATATCTTATATATTTTACAATAATAAAAGTCGGTTGTCAAACCAAAATAACCCCGTCGGTAAAATTATTCGGGTTAAATAGCTTCCACACGCCGTCCTCGGGAGGAGTTACTATAAAGCGCATAGCCTCTCCGGATACCGGGTGCGTAAACCTTAAAGAATACGCCCAAAGCGCAAGCTTGCCCTTCTGCGCCTTTTCGCCGCCGTAGCGCATATCGCCGTAAACGGGCGTGTTGATAGAAGCAAACTGAACGCGTATCTGATGTGTTCTGCCCGTATGCAGATTGACCTCTGCAAGGGAAAGCCCGTCGCGCTCTTCCTTTATTTCATAGTCGAGCGCGGCATATTTCGCGCCCTCCTCGGTCTGCGTGCACGCATATACCGTATTATTAATAGAGTTCTTGCGCAGATAGTTTTCCAAAATAGCCTTTTTTCTGTTGGGCGAGCCGCAAAGCACCGCAAAATAGCGTTTTTCGAAGCCCCCGCTGCGCATTGCCTCAGAAAGGCGCGAAGCCGCCTTCGAGGTTTTGGCGAACACCATTACCCCTCCCGTCGGTCTGTCGAGTCTGTGGATAAGCCCCGCGTATGCGTTGCCCGGCTTGTTGTAGGCGGTTTTTAAATACCTTTTAACGCAGTCAAGCAGGTTGTCGTCACCGCTTTCGTCGGGACAGCAAGGCTCGTTCTGCGGCTTTAAAACCACAATTATATGATTGTCCTCGTGTAAAATTATCAATTCATCCTTCATAATCTTCTTCCGGTAAATAGTCCGCTTGCGCCGCAGGGCAGATTTATGCCCTCGTCGGTGGGAATCCCCACCTCGTACGCCTCGGTCACTCCCTCGAAGCCCCCGAGGGTCAGGGTTAATATGTTTTTAAGAACCTCTGGTTGCAGCCCCGTTGTATAGCTGTTTATCAAAAAGAACAAGGGGTCGTCAACGAGTAGCTTAGCGCAGTCGGAAACGAACGAAAACAGATTTTCTTCTATTTTCCACATCTCGCCGTTTGGGCCTCTGCCGTAGCTTGGCGGGTCCATTATCACCGCGTCGTAGCGGTTGCCCCTGCGTATTTCGCGAGCTACGAACTTCATACAGTCGTCTACTATATAGCGTATTCCGCTGTCAACGCCCGAAAGCCGCGCGTTTTCGCCCGCGCGCTCTACCATGCCCTTGGCTGCGTCCACGTGCGTTACGAGCGCGCCGGATTTCGCACACGCCACCGAAGCGCCGCCCGTGTAAGCAAACAGGTTTAAAACCTTAACCTCCCTGCCGCGCATCCGCGCCTTTTCGATTAATGCGCGCATAGCGTTCCAGTTAACCGCCTGTTCGGGGAACAGCCCCGTATGCTTGAAGCCCATAGGCTTGATTTTGAATTTAAGGTCGCGGTAGCAGACCGTCCACTCGGACGGAAACTGCGCGCGCACGTCCCAGCCGCCACCGCCCTTTTCACTGCGCCTGTATACGGCGTGAATACCTTTTCTGCCGTAAAGGTCGCCGCCCTTCCAGATTACCTGCGGGTCGGGGCGAAGTAAAATAACATCCTTCCAACGCTCTAACTTCATACCCTCGGAGGTAGCTAAAATTTTATAGTCCTGCCAATCGTCAACCGTCCTCATATAAAAATTATAACAATAACGCGGTGTTTTGTAAAGTGAAAAAAGGCGCGCGGACGAATTTCGTCCGCGCGCCACGCATTTTACCTCAGCTTTATCTGCTGTACGTCGCAAGCACGTTATAAAGAGTTGAGTAATAACTGGCAAGATATTTTTTCGCAACCTCGTCCGCAGCGTAAAGCGCCATGCGCTCGGCGGGGTCTGCTATGGCAAGATAGTAGTCGCGCACTATGATATACCGCTCGTTATAGGAAAGAGAATAGTCCACGATATAGCCCGCGCTCTCGTCACCGTCGTCCCCGCCACCGCCGTCGGGAGGGGCGTTAAGACTTAAATTATATATAAGGTTATCGGCTATTATCGCGCACTGGTACGCCACGGCGGCGTCAAGCTCAGCCCGCTTGTCCGCAAGCAAGGTTGAATTTTTCATTCCCGAGGTAAGCACTATAGAGGTAAACATCTGCATTTCCTTGTCGGCTTTATATTTAAGCTCGTCTTTTTTTTGCTGCGCAGTGCGCAGCATTTTCATCTGTACGGCTGTATACTCTTTAAGCTGTTCCTCCGTTACGTCTATTATATCAAATACCACGCGTCACCTCCGCGGTCATATTGAGCCTGCTTATCCGCCCGCCGCTCTTTACCGTCACCGTAAACGCTTGCCCGCGCATACGCGGACGAACAATACCTCCCGCATTTTCGAACACGCGGCTCTCTCTGCCGTTATCGACGCGCAATTCCGCAACGCCGTCAAGCTCTATCGCGGTAAGCGTCTTTGCGCGCGCCGTGCCGAAGTCGATTGCCGAGGTAACAAACTTATAGACCCCCTCGCCCTCCGTAAGCCGTTTCACCGTCCCGCCGTTGCACGCAAACACGCCGTCCTTTACAAACAGCGCGCCGGGGCACACTTCCAGCAAACAGCTCTCGCCGTCGGCGTCCGCGCAGACGATACCCTCGCCGCAAACCGCGAAATATCTGCCTGCGTATGTTGCCGAGCAGGTCGGCTCGGACATCGGATGCCGCGTTTTAAAAGGGGTAATGCGCACGCCGTCAAAGACTTTCAGACCCGAGCGGGTGCAGAAAACCAGTCTGTCACCGACAATCTGCACTGTATTTTTAAATATCCTGTCGCAATCGGTGTCGGTTATAACGACCGAGAAATTTTCGGGCGAGCCGTACATAGACAGCACCGTCAGACCTAATTGCCGCACGACGACGAGCTTGCCCGCAAAAACCTTCATATCTAGTATTTTCCCGCGCTCCGGGTCGAGCGTGACGCTCCCGCTTTTGCCGATACCCTCTTTCCAGTCAAGCAATCCGCCGCTACCCGACCATCTTACCGTAAACCTTTTGCCGCCGAACAGTCTGCCGCAGTGAACCGCACCGCAATCGAGCGCGTGCGGCAGCTTTTCCGTTGTGAAAGTCCCTTCCTTACAAATTACCGCACGGTCGCCCGTAATGACGGCAACCCGAGTCGCACCGCCGTCAATATCCTCGATAACGAAGGGGGCAAAGCCGTCCGTCGTCGCCAATTTCGAATAGTGCGTTCCGTCGTCGGAAACGTAAAGCTCGCCGTCGGCATAGTAAAAATACCTACCCGCGGTAAACGAATACGCCGCAAAGGTCGTCCATTGCGGGCACGCGCCGACCGACCGGTCACCGTACGCGGGGGAAAGCGCGCCGTCCCTCAAAAAGCAACCCGAAAGGCGCGCGGGGAAGTCGAATGCGCAGACGGTTTTTTTGAAGCTCATATCCATCTCCTCGGCGGAATATGGGCGCAGACCGGCAGCGCACGCTGCACTCCGTCAAGGCGCGCACGGTACGCCTTTTCCCACTTGTCCGCCATTTCCGCTTCGCCGTTTATTACCGAATATTCCGAAGCCATGCCGAGCGCAATTAAATATTCGCCCACCTCGTCGCCGTAGTCGGAATTGTCCGCAAGCGTCTTGCGCCGCGGCGCGTACTCGTATTCTACGGATATTTTTTCCGACTGCACCACGAGGTACTGCGCGTACACCTCGTACTTTACGGCAATTCCATCGACGGTAACACGCTTTATCCTTACGGGCGTGCGCGTGAAAAGAGTATAGTAAAATCGTGTATGCGGCGAAATGAGCTCGTCACGCGCGGTAAGCGGAATATACTTGCGCGCAAGTTCGTCCTCGACGGCGTTAAAGCAATATAGCAGCGTTTGAATAAGCTCGCGCCCTTCTGCGCCGCCGCTGTCGAGGGCGGGCACGAGGTCCGCCCTCCCAAGCAGGTTCAGGGCGGAAGCAATTACTTTTTTAACTTCCATAAGCCCCCTTTAACCTTTGCTTTCAGCAGTGAAATTAACAAGCATCGCCTGCCCGCATGGCTTGCGGCAGATAAGCTCGGCATACTTCACTAAGGTGGCGGAATACGCCGCCTTGCCGGGGATTTGCTTTAAAATTTTGCCGTCCTCGTCTTCGAGCCATTCCCAGTCGCAAAGCTGATACAGCGAAAAATCGTCGGAATTGATAAAGATAATCCTGTCGTCGGGACAGTACTTATCCGCATAGACGGGCACGTCGTTTACCGACACCGCGCCGTAACCCGCGCGCACGTCTATCGTATTTACGACCCTTCTGTTGGCGTCGGCAAGCGCGGCGATTTTCTTTCTCGTCTTGAACGAGCAGAGAATAGCGTTTATTTTGCTGTTGCAGTTTTCTTCCATATAGTCGAGAACGTCGCTGAGCGCGCCCTCGGAAAGGACTCCGCCTCCGTCCGCGATGTAGGGCGCGAAGTAAGGGTCGTCCGCCTTGGCGAAGCCGTACAGCGTGTCGCCGTCGAATATCGCGCCGAGACCGGTAAGCTCGCTGTCCTTCGAGGCGTGAACATAAACTCCGCCGTCCACGATAAGGTCGCTTATCTCCGCGTCGAATGTAACGGTTCCGCCAACCCTGTCAACCGCAATAATGTAAATACCCTCGGCTTTGAGCGCGGGTTTATTAAGTACGGTGTAAACGTCCACCTGCATACCGACGAAATATTCCTTGACGGTATCCACCTCGTATACACTTGCCGAAACCTTGCTTTTTACGGTACAGAGCTTACCCGTACCGTCACCGAAAAGCATGCGGCGGAAGTTGTGCTTAGCGCTTGAAACCAGCCCCTCCATTTCCGCATTGATAAGGTTGACGAACGCGCCCGAGCTTTCGCGCGAAGCGCGCATCGCCTTGTCGCTTATCTCGATAGTTCCGTAAATATTTTTAAGCGGCGCAGTTATGTTCGCATACCTGTTCTTATATGGGTCTGGCAGGTCGGCATCCTCCGCGCCCGCGACCACACAGCCCGTATAGCCGCGCACTACGGCAAGCTTTACGTCCTTGCCGTACACGCCGTCGGTGTTCTTTTCTATCGCCGAAAAGAACGGCGATACGTTTTCGTTAAGCTGCGACGAAACGGCATCTAAATAGTAGTCCTTTAACGCCGCGTCGGCGTTCTGAATAGTAATCAAATCTTTCTCTCCTTAAAATTGAATTTTCGGCTTAACCGTTTAAAAAACGCTTAGCCAGATTGCCCGCCTCCCTTACGGATTTGGGCGCGTTACGCGGGGCGGCAACGCCGCCTCCGCCTTCCGCAAGCGGAACGGTTTTGGCGGCTAATCCTTTGAGATAGTCGCCGATAACCGCGTCGCGTATCCTGCCGTCGGCAAGCGCGGCGGCTATCCGCTCGTCCTCGTTTTGGGAGGACAGACTTTGCGCCCCGTCGGGCGCGCCGTCCGTCTTATTCCCGCTCTCCAGTTCCTTCAGCCGTTGACAACGTCGGGTGAATTCGGCTTCCAGCTCCGAATATGCTTTCATCAGGGTCTGTACGTCCTTAAACTTTCCCAGCGGCGCCGCAGCCTCCTTCAACTCTGCCTCCGCAGCTTCTGCTTCCGCTACTTCGTTTTGCGTAAGATTATCCATTTGCATCCTCCTTTAACTTTTTGTGCATATCTATATGTGCGCATATACGCTTTTCCGTCTCGGGCGAAATTTCCTCCGAGAGTAAAAAAGCGGTATGCTCGGCGACGTGCGTATCGTGGTCGTCGTAACTTTTCACCTCGACGCTCTGCTTGCGCAGCCGCACATTTTCCTGTCCCGCGCGGGAGCGGTGCAACTCGCCCAAATCCCGCCCGCCCGCAAGCGCCTTGAAGCCGAGCAGCTCCAAAACTTTGTTTTTCGCCGAAACACCGAGCTTGCCGTCCGCGTCGGCAAGCAGCCCCCTGTCGATAACGTCGTAAATGAACGTGCGCCGCTGAGCGGGGGACATATTCGCCTCGCCGTCGGTGGCAAGGCTGACGTCGTCCGAGGCAATGTCGCTGCCCTTAAAATAGAACAGACTGAGCGCGTCGTCCGAATTGACGAACTTCACAAGCCGCACGTCGGACGCAAACTGTCTGTACAGGCGCAGCTGCTGCCGCCCGACAGCCTTTAACGCGCGTTTAATCTGCTGGCAGGAAAATTCCATTCTTTCCTCGTCCTGCTCCATAATAAGTTGCAAGCCCGTCGCCGAAGTGACGCCCGCAAACCCGTCCGCGTTGTCGGTAATGTCGCCCGTGCCCGAAACCTTGGAAAACTCCTTTACGAGGTTTTCCTCCTCCGCCGCAAACTCCGACGGCACCGAGCCGAGCGTAAGCATTTCAGGCGGTCTGCCGCCCTGCCTGTAAACTATTATTTTGCCCGGCGTAAGACCGTCCTCGGCAAGCTCGTCCGTATCGACCGAACCGTCCTCCACCGCGACGGTGCCCATGGAAATTCTGTTTAAAAATTCGTGCTTTCTGTTCTTGACCGCGTTATATGCCCGTTGCAACGGTATAAGACGGTCCACAACGCTTGTTCCGAAAAAACTGCCGGCAAGGGGCAAAGCCGTCTGTTTTACAAAGGGGTACGTCCTTTCCCCTCCGTCGCCGTTTATGTAAGGAAGCTCCCCGTCGTAAAGCACTTTTCCGCCCGCAACGACCGTCAGTCTTCCGCAGGGTCTGTCTTCGGTAGGGCGTTCGTACCTTTCGATTAAAAGCCCGTAACCGTGCTTTACCGCCTTTGACGCGCGCATATCCCTGCGCGAATAGGCAATGTCCTCGATATCGACGCCTTCAATCTTTACGCCGTAAGCCGTGTAAATATCCCTGACGGGAAGCGCCTGCGCGTGTATTATGCTCGGCTGAGCGGACAGCGACTGTTCCGAAAGCGAAAACGGATAAATTTCGAACGGAGGAACCGCCGCCACCTTGACTCCGCCTTCGGTAAGTTTTTGCCCGTCGTCCGTAACGCCCACGGCACAGCCGGAACGCCCGTCCCATATTATTTTATAAAACGCAGTACCGCACGTCTCCGACCACACCGTCGCGTCCGAAATCACGCCGTCCAGATCACAGTCGCCCGCAACCGCCGAAAGTATGGCGGAGGCAAGCGATGCCGAATGTCTGTCGCTCTCCTCTTCGGAAGCCGCCCGCACCGACAGCGCGGGGCGTATTCTGCCGAGCTTCGAACAGCGCGTCTCCACAGTAGTGGCAATATGGTTGAATACCCTTCTGTTCTGCCAGTAAAACTTTTTGCTCTCCTCGTAAATCTCTCCCGAAGAGTCTATATCGAAGTATTGGTTGCCGCATACGAAATTCATATTCAGTTGCCAGCCCCTCTCCAAAAACCTGCGCTCTTCCTGTCTGTTCAGAAAGTCGTTTAAAACTTCCTCCGCAAGCTTGCTTTCGGCCTGCATTTTTAGTTCATCCATCTTCATTCTCCTTTAATAATTTTATAAGCCTACGGCGTTCCGCTTCCAGCTCCGCATCCGAAAGTCCGTCAATCCCGCCTTCGTCCATCAGCATTTTGACGGCTTTGAGGTCGGGCGGAATATCCCGCCTGGTAACTTTCTTTTTTACAAGTTTAAGTTCGCCGTCCTCTACGGTAAATTCCTCCACCACTTCGTCGGCGCTTAACCCCGTTGCGCACTTTTTCAAAGCCGCTATAACGTCTTCTTCCATAACTAATCTGCAACGCTCCTCCTTTTATTTCTTATTCTTCTCTGCTTGTCCGCGGCAATAGGCGCAAGCGGAGGCTGTTCGCGTTCGGCGGGCTGGGGACGGCTCATAAGATAGTACCTGAGCTCGTCCATACAGTGGTCGTCCTTCTTGACGGGCGAATCCCCTTCGCCCCAGGCGTAACGCATAAATTCGTCAATCATATTTACGCAGTCCGAAAATATGTAAATATTTCCGCACCCGTTGCCGCCGCAAAGATAACTTTTGACACGCGCTATGCCCGTAAACACGTCCTTGTTCACCTTTGTGTCCGCAACTATCCCGCGTTCGTAAAAGAGTTCGGCAACGCTCTTTGCGGAAGCCAGCGTCCTTTGTCCCGCCGCGCTGTCTATAAGCGCGTACAGCCTGTCCCTGCCGTCCGTCTTCCAGCCAAGACGCCTGCTTATACGCTTAATGGCTTCGGCGTGAAAATCTATATCCTTTCCGCTTGCGAAATGTTCGGCTACGACGTATACGTTGCCGTCCCAATCCACACAGTACCAATGCGCCGACAGCGGGTTATTGAGACCGGGGTCTATCGAAATTTTATCCTGCCAGTCCGGCGGTATCGCAAACGGCTTGACAACGTGAATTTTTTCGTCGAATTCGGGATATACAAGCCCCGCCCCTTCCGAAAATTTTCCGTACTTCCTCGCGTCCAGCGCAGATTGGTCAAGCGCGCTTTCCAACAACTTTATTTCCTGCTTATGCAAGAAAGGATTGTCAGCCCAGTTCATAAACTCGTGCCAGACTTCGGGGTTGTTTTTTCGGTTGAGATAAATTTCGCTATAAATAAAGGTCTTGCCCTTCAACGGGGTCATAGTACCGAAAATATCCCCGCGCTTATCCATAACGCGCATAAGGCACTCTTCGTATACGTCGCGGGGAGGTTCCTCGTCGAACCAGACGAAGTCGAGCGAAGAACCCTGAAATTTTTCCCTGCCCTGGTCGCAGCTTTTGAAGCCGAGCGTGGAAATTCCGCCGAAAACGTTTTTTATCTTTATCTGGTCGATAACCCCGCCCGACGGACTGTCGCGCCTGCCCGAAAGCATAGTAATTTCGGCAATCCAGCTTTTCGGCAGATAGTGCAGAATTTTCGCCTGCGCCACGTCGCGCTGTACCTGCGTAGAAAGCGACACCGCCCAACCGAACGCATCGCGCCTGTTCTTACGGTAAGGGTGTATCCCCCTCAACATCCACAGACACTCCACGGCTCCGCACTCGGTTTTCCCCGAGCGGTTGCCGCCGAACACCCATCGGTTGCGCTTTTTGCACTTGTGAAAGGCAATCTGCTTTTTGTGCCTTTTGCCCCTGTTATAACCGTTTAAATTTTCGCAGTCCCTGCGCCGTCTTTTTATTTCGTTTTCGACGGCGGAAAGCCTGTTTAAAATATCTTCCTTCCTCATAAGACCTTTTCAGACAAAAAAACAATAATTTTTTAATATTTTTTAATTTATAATTATCGGGTATGAAAGCCGTTAAGTTTTTAACTTGCTGCATTCTTGCGGCGTTTATAATTTTTATGCCCGCAGGCACACGGACAGCCCGCGCCGCCGCGCCGAGATACGCGCGCGCCGACGCACGGGACGTTTACTTCTGCGAAAGAAAGGATTTGAATTACGCGCTGTTTACCATACCTTATACATATTGCGTGGAAATTCTTTCAACCGAAGGCGAATGGTATTACGTAAAGTACGCGGAAGACAACGACAAGTACCGCGCTCTTTACGGATACTGTCTTTCCGAAAAACTTACTCCGCTTGAAACCCCGCCCGAAAATATTTACCTGAACAGACCGGTTACGGTAACTTTCAAAGCCGACCCGCCCGTCGGTTCTCTACCCGTGCTTGACGCGCTTAACGTCACGGCTGCGTTCTACGGAACATACTATTCCGGGGCGACGGCATATTCTTACGTATACTATAACGGCGCTTTCGGTTACGTCTACGGCGCCAACGACGATTATCCGTTAAACGAAATCCCCACAGACGAAACCGAACAGCCTCCCGCGGAAAACAAAGGTAAAACAAACACAACGGTAATAATCGCGCTTGCGCTTTCCGCGCTGGCGGCGGCGGCTCTTTTCATACTGTACCTGACGGGCAGAAAATCAAAGTATTTCAGACCAGACAAGTAACGCCGTTTAAAAGACTGCAATACCTTTCAACCGCTTTGATTTCTTTGCCGAAGTTTTCAAGCCTCAACGCCCTTCTCGCAAACTTTACCGCGGCGCGGCGCATAGCCTTGGCACGTTCCGCTTCTACGCATTTTAATCCCGTACGCAACAGCGCGTATTCTTCAAGCAACGGCACGTCGCCGTCGGGCATAGCCCGCACCACCGCGTCTATGTAACTCCACAGTCCGCTCAGCATAGTTTTCTCGCCGATGAGCGCGCATATGCTTTCAAACGTATCCCGCCCCACCTCGCCGTACGCGCACGCCCTTTTTAAAATGATATTGTCAAACGCCTTATTAAGGCTGTCTGCGCAAAAATAAAATTTCAACAGCATCTTAACTTTCAATTTTACACTCTCCCGACGGAACTGCCGCCGTTTATTCAAAACATAAACGAACATATGTTTTTTATTTTCGGTTTTATTATAACCGTCAAATATGACAGTTTATGTGCAAATTAAAAATTAAATTAAATTTTTTTAATAATTTTTTTGTGATTTGCTTGTCACAGTTTACAAACTAAACATAAGTGTGGTATAATTCAATCGTGAAACGTTCAGCAGTATTGATAGCTCCATTGTTGCTTGCCTTATCGGCGCAGGGCGGAATTGCCGCCTTTGCGGAAGCAGGCGACACAATATATCCCGACAACGGCGACTTCGTCAAGGCGCTTACTTTTACGTCGCTTACCGACTATGCGGTGGACGGAGAAACTTATGCGTTCGCAGACGGTAATACCGTTTTGGTATACGGCGAAGGCAATCTTACCCAATACGAATTCGAAGAAAAAGTAGAAAAGCTTGATTATTCGGACGGAATTTTGTATTACTCCACGGTAAGCGGAACATTCACTCTTCCCGACAGTGAAAAAGCCGAGTACCAATTCGGCGAAGAAATAGATTTATTGAGACATAACGGCTTTATCTACGATTTGAACGACGGCGAACTTACGGCGTACAATTCCGACACGCACGAACACACACCATTCGAAGGCGTCTATTCCGACCTTAAAATCTACGGTGAAAAACTCTATGCGCTCGGCGGAAATGTTTTATATTCGATTGACGGAGCCGAAGCCACGGAAATATCGCTTGAATACGCCGACTTTACGGCAACGCAGAAAATATGCATAGGCAATTCCCCTGCGGAGCTTAAAAAGACGTCATTGAAATTCGTCGAAGTCGAAGCGGGCACGTATATGACCGAAGTCGACTTAACCTCTCTCGACGGCGATTTCTTCACCGCCGGCAAGACGTTAAAAACGGAAGAAAAAATTACCGCACTGTTTCTGTGCAATACGGGCAACGCTTCCATAATCGCAATCGGCGATACAAGTTATATTCTCCTTCAATCTAAAACCAAGGAAACCGAAGTTGAATGTTACGTTGAAAAAGAGTTCGACAACGCAACTGTTATAGGCAACAGAATATACGCCACTCCATACGTCATTATAGGCACGTCGTCTGTCTCGAATGCCGCCGGTATGATTGTGTCGGTTCTCAACAAACTCGAATATGACGGCGTTCTCGGTTCGGCATTCTATGAAGTAATGTATATGACCGAGGACAAGACCACGCACGTCGGTTACGTTGCGGACGGCTTTCTGACGGAGTATATAATAGAGGACAACAACGACCCCAACATTATTCCCGACCCCGGGCATAGCGAAAAGAACAACACAAAGACGGTCGTTCTCATTCTGATTGTCGTAATACTCGTACTGATTGCCGTCGGGTATCTGCTTTATATAGCGACGTCGGATAAGCGCAAAAAGAATAAAAAGCAACAAGAAAAAATACCCGAAGATAAAACTTAAGTTTAAAGCCGTACGCCTCAGGCGTACGGCTCTATATATTTATTGTAAAATTATGCCTTTTAGCTTTAAAAATAAGTTGACAGCAAAAATTTGATTTGATATAATCTTTTAGCATTGAGTTGTGCGGAATGCTTGCGTAACTATGCGGGTGTAGTTCAATGGTAGAACACTAGCCTTCCAAGCTGGTTGCGTGGGTCCGATTCCCATCACCCGCTCCAACGCTTTTAAGGCAAAGCGCACCGCAAACCGATGCGAAACGCGCCTGTAGCTCAGTAGGATAGAGCAACGGCCTTCTAAGCCGTGTGTCGGGGGTTCGAATCTCTCCAGGCGCACCAACAAAATATGGCGGGCGTAGCTCAATCGGTAGAGCGCCAGATTGTGGCTCTGGAGGCAGCAAGTTCGAAACTTGTCGCCCGCCCCATTTAATTTTCGGGCTTGCGCCCGTGCGTTGGGGTGTCGCCAAGCGGTAAGGCACGGGATTTTGATTCCCGCATTCGTAGGTTCAAATCCTGCCACCCCAGCCAATATTCGGTCCATTAGCTCAGCAGGCAGAGCACGTGACTTTTAATCACGGTGTCCCGGGTTCGAATCTCGGATGGATCACCACTCCCATTCCCAATCTTTTGGGAAAACGCAAACAAAACGGTCCTCCGTTTTTATATAAGCAATGCACCTTTAGCTCAGTTGGTAGAGCAACTGACTCTTAATCAGTGGGCCCAGGGTTCGAGTCCCTGAAGGTGCACCAAACAGTTTCTAATTCGAATTTATTTCGG